>NZ_JBYSWF010000119.1:0-11443 GCF_058780865.1 Pseudomonas sp. GP01-A4 | reverse complement strand
GGCGTTTGCCAAAAGTGACCCGCTGTAAGAGCGGAACCATAAGCCGCCGTTACCGCAGCAACGGATATGTACACAAACCTCACGCCGGAAACCGCAATGGCAACGCCGGCTTCAGCAACGCCGCCGGATCCCGATAACGCGCCCCAAAATGGTCCCCCGGCAACCGCGCCCGCCCAGCCCCAAACAACCGCTCCCGCAACGTCTCCCCCTCGTTGTACCGCTCACGAAACCGCCCCCGACGACGCAACTCCGGCACCACCAATTCAATAAAGTCCCGCGCCGTC
The DNA here is from genome assembly GCF_058780865.1 of Pseudomonas sp. GP01-A4. NCBI lineage: Bacteria > Pseudomonadati > Pseudomonadota > Gammaproteobacteria > Pseudomonadales > Pseudomonadaceae > Pseudomonas > Pseudomonas sp. GP01-A4. Next base: position 11,159 of record NZ_JBYSWF010000119.1, on the reverse strand, counting down.
TCAAACGACAAATACTGCCTCAGGTTAATCCCGTCGATCCCATCCTCATCCAGCCATTTCTCAATCGCGTCCGCCACCACCGTCGGCGTACCCGCGACAAAAAACCGCTCGCGATTAAACCCGCCCAACTGCGCCAATACCGCCCCAACAGTGGAGTCCGCCTTGTACCGGCTCAAACTCTCCCACCCCTTGACCTGCCGACTCACCAGATCACTGATCAACGTATCCCGCGGATACGCCGTCAAATCAATCGCCGACTGCCCGTGAGCCAGCGACGCCTCGACACTCACCAACTTGCGATAACTGTCGAGCTTGGCACTCACCTCCTCATCGGTCCGCCCAACGATCACCCCCGCCATCACAATAAACTTCAACCCCGCCGGATCGCGATCATGCTCAACTGCCTTCTGCCGCATCGCCTGGATATTCGCCCGCACCGCCGGCGCATCATTACCACCGGTAAACACCACTTCGGCATGCCGCCCGGCAAACTCGATCCCGGCCGGTGACCCCGTAGCCTGAAACAACACCGGCGTACGCTGCCGCGAAGGCTGGCACAAGTGTGGGCCGGCAACCTTGAAGTGCTCCCCCACGTGGTTGATATAGCGCACCTTGTCCGGATCGGTGTAGATCCGACGCTCACGGTCGACAATCACCGCGTCATCGTCCCAGGAACCTTCCCAAAGCTTGTACAGCACGTCGAGGTATTCATCGGCGATCTCGTAGCGGTGATCGTGAACCACCTCAGTGTCATGCCCGAAGTTGCGCGCCGCATTCGGCAAATACGAGGTGACGATGTTCCAGCCCACCCGCCCCTTGGTCAGGTGATCGAGCGTACTCATGCGCCGCGCAAAGGCGAAGGGCGGTTCGTAGGTGGTGGAAAAGGTCGCGCCGAAACCCAGGTTCTTGGTCACCCCGGCCATCGCCGGAATCACCAGCAGCGGGTCGTTGCTGGGAATCTGCATGCCCTCACGCAGCGAGGTCTCGGGGCCGTCGCGAAAGCGGTCATAGGTGCCAATCACATCGGCCAGGAACACGCCGTCAAAGGTGCCGTATTCCAGCAACTGCGCCAGCTCGGTCCAATAGTCCAGGTCATTGAAACGGTGCCGGTTGTTGTCCGGGTGCACCCACAAACCATGGACGATGTGGCTGACGCAGTTCATCTCAAACAAATTCACGTGCAGTTGCTTGGGCACCAGGAGCACTCCTTTCGTAGATACGTTTTCCAATACGTCAGATCGCTACATTCAGGTAGAACGGGATCGGCGTGTAGTCGGTTTCAAGGGTCGGGATCGCATCGATCAGCGCGCGGGTATAGGCATGGGCCGGACGGTCGAACACCGCGCGTACCGAGCCGGACTCCACCACTTCACCGGCCTTCATCACCAGCACGCGCTCACTGACGTGGTTGATCACGCCGAGGTCATGGGAAATGAACAGGCAGGCCAGGCCGAGGCGGCGCTTAAGGTCGTCGAGCAGTTCGAGAATCTGTGCCTGTACCGACACGTCGAGCGCCGACACCGGTTCATCGCAGATCAGGATCTGCGGCTCGGACGCCAACGCTCGGGCAATCGCGATGCGCTGGCGCTGGCCACCGGAAAGTTCGATCGGCCGGCGCGACAAGGCGCTGGCATCAAGGCGTACCAGTTCCAGCAGTTCCAGGGCACGGTCGCGCCGGGCATGACGCGGTACGCCAGCCACCACCAGCGCTTCGAACAGCACACGCTGCACGGTGTAGCGTGGGTCGAAGGAGCTGAGCGGGTCCTGGAACACCACTTGCACCGCACGCCGGGCTTCGCGTTTTTGCCTGGCGTCGAGGTCGGACCAGCGCTGGCCATTGATCCACACCTCGCCGGCATCGGCGGTTTCCAGGCCGAGTATCAGCCGGGTCAAGGTGGTCTTGCCGCAACCCGATTCGCCCACCACCCCCAGCGTCTCGCCGCGACGCAGCTGTAGCGACACCTGGTTCAGCACCGTGCGGGTTTTGCCGTCGGGGCCGATAAAGGTTTTGGACAGCTCGCGTGCTTCAAGCAGTATTTCGCCCTGGGGCGCCGGCTCGGGCTCCACCGCCGTGAGCAACCGGCGCGTAGGTTGGAAGTGCACAGCCTTGGCGGCCCGCAGCAGCAGTTGGGTATACGGATGACGCGGGTCTTGCAGGACCTGTTCGGTGCTGCCCTCCTCCACGATCACCCCGTGGCGCATCACGGCCACGCGATCGGCCAGGCGCGAGACCACCGACAGGTCGTGGCTGACCATCAGCAGTGCATTGTCTTCACCGCGCAGGCTCTCCAGCAGGGCGATGACCTGGGCCTGCACCGTGGCATCCAGTGCCGTGGTAGGTTCATCGGCAATGATCAGCCGCGGATTGCAGGCAATCGCCGAGGCGATCAGCGCCCGCTGGCGCAAGCCGCCGGAAAGTTGCCAGGGGTATTGGCTGGCGCGCAGTTCCGGTTCCGGCACACCGACATCCCGCAGCAGTTCCAGCACCCGCAGGCGGCGCGCTTCCAGGCCCAATGCGGTGTGCAGGTGCAACGGTTCTTCGATCTCGGCACCGACGCGGCGCAGCGGGTCCAGCGCGCCCAACGCGTCCTGCATCACAAAGCCGATGCTCGCGCCGCGCAGTTGCTGCCAGGCCCGCTCGTTGAGCTGGCGCAGGTCGACGCCCTGGAAGGCCAGCTTGGCGGCCTGGACATGGGCGTCCTTGCCGGTGAGGCCAGCCAGGGTGCGGGCGGTGACGCTTTTGCCGGACCCCGACTCCCCCACCAGCGCCAGGCATTCACCCCGGCTCAACTGCAGACTGACACCGTGCAACACTGGCTCGGCCTGGCCGAAACGTACTGTCAGGTCGCGGATATCGACCAGCGGGCCGAGGGTATGGATGTTCATCGTCATAGAGGCTTTCCTTCGCTGCGGCGCAAGAGTTCGCGGCCGATGGCACTGATGGAAACAACGGTCAGGGTGATGATCAGGGCGGGCCAGGCCACCAGCCACGGCGCATTGGCCAGGAAGCTGCGCCCGATGGACATCATCCCGCCCCACTCCGGCGCAGGCGGCGGTGCGCCGAAGCCGAGGAAACTCAAGGCGGCACCGGCAGTGATCGCGCCGCCGATGCCGATGGTGGCGAGGATCAACACGGGCTTGAACGCATTCGGCAGGATGTGCCGCAGCACCACCGCCAGCTGCGATTGGCCGAGGGTGACGGCGGATTCGACATAGCCGGCATTACGTACGCTGAGGGTTTGCGCCCGCACCAGGCGCGCATAACGCGGCACACCGGCAATGCCTATCGCGAGAATCAGATTGGCCGTGCCCTGGCCGAAAAACGTGATGATCACCAGCGCCAGCAACAGGTCGGGAAAGGACAGCAGCACGTCGATCCCGCGCATCAATGCGCTGTCCAGCCAGCGCGGCCCAAGGCCTGCGATCAAGCCGAGCAAGGTGCCCCAGGCCAGGCCCAGCGCGGTGGCGGCGAGGCCCATGAACAGCGACGAACGCACGCCATAAATCAATCGGCTGAGCACATCGCGCCCGTTCTCATCAGTGCCCAGCCAATGCACATTGCTCGGCGCCTGGAACGCCATGCGCGCCGACGCCTCCAGCGGGTCATACGGGGCCAGCCAGTGCGGAACAACAGCGGCCAACAGCAACAGCCCGACAAATACCCCGGCGAGCAACAGACCCGGCCGCAGTTGGGTAAACCCGACAAGACGCAACGGGCGATTGCCGATCAACGTTTCAATGGTTTGCGTCATGCCAGGCTCCTGGTGCTAGGGCGCGGGGTTGGGAATGCGCTGGTGGATGGCCTGGATCTGCGCCTTGATCTCATCGCCAAGAGTCACGTCCAGCGCGCCGAGGTTGTCGCGCAATTGCGCCAGGCTGGTTTGCCCGGTCAGTGCGCTGGTGACGAAGGGTTTGTCGATGATGAAGGCCAGGGCCAGTTGGGCCGGGGTGAGGCCATGTTGCCGGGCAATCTCCACGTAGCCGGTGATGGCCTCCTGGGCCGAGGCACTGTCGTAGCGATTGAAAGTGCGGTACACCGCCGACAGCCGCGAGCCCTCGGGCCGTGCGCCGCCGAGGTACTTGCCGGTGAGCGCACCGAAGGCCAGCGGCGAGTACGCCAGCAGCCCGACGCCTTCGCGATGGGTGAACTCCGAGAGGCCTCCTTCGTACAGGCGGTTAAGCAGGCTGTAGGGGTTTTGCACGCTGGCAATGCGCGGCAGGCCGAGGCGTTCGCTTTGCTTGAGAAACTCGGCGACGCCCCACGGGGTTTCATTGGAAACCCCGATGTGGCGCACCTTCCCGGCCTTGACCTGATCGGCCAGCACCGCCAGGGTTTCCTCGATGGCGACGCTCTGGGTGTCTGCCTGATACGGGTATTCGCGCTGGCCGAAGATGTTGGTGGTGCGGTCGGGCCAGTGCAGTTGGTACAGGTCGAGGTAGTCGGTGTTCAGGCGTTTGAGGCTGCCGTCGAGGGCTTCGACGATGTTGCGCCGGTCGTGGCGGCTGAGGCCGTCGCGGATGTGCTGCTGGCTGCTGGGGTCACGGGCCGGGCCGGCGATTTTGCTGGCCAGGATCACCTCGTCACGTCGACCACTGGCCGCCAGCCAGCTGCCGATGTAACGCTCGGTGGTGCGCCAGGTTTCGGCCTTGGTGGGCGTGGGGTACATCTCGGCGGTGTCGATGAAATTGATACCTTCGGCCAGTGCCAGGTCGATCTGTTGATGGGCATCGTTTTCGGTGTTCTGGTGGCCCCAGGTCATGGTGCCGAGGCCCAGCACGCTGACTTGGATGTCGCTGTTGCCCAGTTGGCGGTAACGCATGGGTGATCCTTTTTTCTTCAAGGGTTGATGGCTCATACCGCACTCGCTTCGTCGCGGGCGGCCTGCTGCTCGGCGTCGGCGGCTTGCAGGCTGCGCCAGGCGGCGTTCGGGGTGACGTCATTGAGGTAGTAGTTGCCCAGTGCCCGTTCGCGAAAGATCGCCGGGTTGTGGGAGGCCAGGGTTCGCGCGTTGCGCCAATGCCGGTCGAAGCGACGCGACTCGCTGGTGGCGGAGGCGCCGCCGACTTCGAACAGCAGCGTGGTGGCTTCCAGTACCTGTTCCAGCACGATCTGTTGCGCCTGAAAAGCGCGAATCTCGGCCTCGGTGTAATGCTGTTCGGTTGCGTGCCCGCCCTGCTCCGCTTCGTGCACGTCCTGCAGCACCTCCGCGACGGCCAGCACCTGGGTGCGTGCGGCATAGGCCAGGCTCGACAAGCGGCCGATCACCCGCTGCACCAGCGGGTCATCCTTGGGGCTCGATTGCCCCGGCACACCAAACGCGCGGGTGCGGCCCTTGACGAATTCGGTGGCGTCACGCAGCACGGCGTTGGCGATGCCGGCCAGGGTCGCCAGGTGGAACAACTGGTAGAAAGCGCTCAGGTAGGACTCGGCGCGCAGTTCGTCTTTCTTGAAGCGCCGCACAATGTGCTGCTCCGGTACGTTCACCGCCTTGAAGCGGGTAGTGCCGCTGCCGGTGAGTCGCTGGCCAAAGCCGTCCCAGTCATCTTCGACGGTGACACCCGGCGCGTCGGTGCGTACCGCCAGGCTGACAAAATCTTCGCCATCCAGGGCCACGGCCGCGATCCAGTTGGCGTACAGCGTGCCGGTGCAGTAGTACTTCTCGCCGTCCAGCTGCCAGCCGGAGTCGACTGCGCTGAGGGTCACCGAGTTGCGGGTGGTGTCGGTGCGCTCGGCCATGGCGGCGCCCCACAACTCGCCGTCGACGACTTTGGCGAACCAGTAATTTTGGGACTCGCTGTCACGGCTGGAAAGCCGGCCTTCAACAAACCCGAAATGCGCGCGCACAATCTGCGGCAGGTTTGAATCGGCCTCTCCCAGCTCAATTAACAGGCGAAACAGCTGCGGCAGGCTTGCACCCAGGCCGCCCAAGGCCTGCGGCACACGCAGTGCGCCAAAGCCGGCCTCGCGCAGCCAAGCCACCGCGTCATGGGCCAGCTCGCGTTGCTGCTCGCGGACGACGGCGGTGTCGGCTATCCGGGCAAATACGTCAGCGAAACGCTGGTGCAAGTCGGCATAACTCACTTCAGCGGGGATCGAAGCACTCATGGTTTTTCCTTCTTCAAAGGCACTCACGCTTGGTTGGCCCGAGGGTCAATCCAGCGGTTGATCAAATCGACGGCCAGGTTCACCAGCACATAGACGGTGGCGGCCAGCAAGGTCACGCCCAGCACCACCGGCACGTCTTTGTTGCTGGTGGCATCGAGCATCAAGCGCCCGATGCCCTGGCGTGCAAACAGCAATTCCACCACCACCGCGCCGCCCAGCAGGCTGGCGAACACGAACCCGGCCAGGGTCACCAACGGCACCAGCGCATGGCGCAAGGCATGACGCAGGCGCACAGCGGTTTCGGACAAGCCACGGGCACGGGCCATGGCAATAAAGGGTTGTTCGAGGGTGTCTTCCAGGGACTGGCGCAACAGCTGGGTCAGCACTGCCGCCACCGGCAACGACAGCGCGATCGAGGGCAGGATCAATGAGCGCCAGCCAACGGAACCGGAGGGCGGCAACCAGTGCCAATGAAACGAAAACACCAGCAACAACAGCATCCCGATCACAAACGAAGGTGCTGAAGACAGCACCAGCTCGCTGCCTGAAACGGCTGAACGCACCCAACGCGAACGGTTGGCGGTGAGGATCGCGCACACCAGGGCCAATACCACCGCCAGCAACGCCGCGCTCAGGGACAGTTGAATGGTTGCACCGATCTGCTCGGCAATCGCCTGCTGCACCGGGATGCGCAAGCGATAGGACTCGCCCAGGTCGCCATGGGCCAGGCGCACCAGGTAATTGCCGTATTGCACTATCAGGGGTTGGTCCAGGCCGTACTCGGCACGCACCCGGGCCAGCAGCTCCGGGGTGGGCATCGAATCCGGCCCGCCGAGGATTGCCAGCGCCGTGTCACCGCCGCTGAAATTGACCGCGAGGAACGTCAGCGTCGCCGCGCCCCACAGCACGCCAATGCCCGCCAGCAGGCGCCAGGCGATGGATTTGAACAGGCTCATGGTTGCCCCCGGTCCAGCCAGATGCTGGTGAAGAACGGTACGTTGTGGGAGGTATCGAAAATCACGCCCTGGACTTGTCGACCATAGGCGGTGAGTACCTGGGCTTCCACCGAAGGCACCGACGGCACGGTTTCGGTCAGGCGCTTTTGTGCCTCGCCATAGAGCGCCTGCAACTCAACCGGATCGCGGGATTGGCGAGCGGCGCTGAGCACGCGATCCAGTTCGGCATCACGGAAGCGTCCAACGTTCTGGCCGATCCTTTTATCGGTGCTGATGGACTCGCTGTGATAAAGCACGAACATGCCGTCGGGTGTGTTGGTGTGCCAGTAACCGTCCGCCATCGCCTGGAACTTACCGGCATAGCGCCTCTCGATCACCCGGGTCAGCGGCAGCATCTCGACGGTCATCTCAAAGCCGACTTTTTTCAGGTCGGCCTGGATGGCCACCGAAACGCTGCCGGGAAAGGCCGGGCTGCTATAGGCCAACAAGGTCGCCTTCAGGCGCTGCCCGGCCTTGGTCCGATAGCCCTGGGCGTCGCGCCCTGTCCAACCGGCATCATCGAGCAAGGTATTGGCCGCCTTGACGTCGTAGGCCAGGGCCTCTTTGTTGGGTTGATAAAACCGGGTATTCGCCGCCAGGAAATCGGCTTTGGCGATGTATTCGCCGAAGCCGGAAATCCACGCCAATCCTTCGCGGTCGACGGCTTTGGCCACGGCGCGACGTACTCGCACGTCGTCGAATGGCGCCTGCTCGACGTTGAACACGATGCCACGGCTCGGGTTGCCCTTGCGAATCCGGCTGCGCATCACCAGGTCGGGGTTGGCGCGGATGGCGGCGGCATTCTGGGCCGGTGCATCAAGCGCGAAATCCGACTGGCCGGACTCTAGCGCCGTGAAGCGGATCATGGCTTCGGGGACGTAGCTCAGTTCGATACGGTCCAGGTAGGCTTCGCCCGCGTGGCGCGTCACCGGTGGCGCCCAGTTATAGCCGGGGCGCTTGATGAACACCGCGCCCTGGTCACGGGTGTAGCTCTGCAACGTAAACGGCCCGCTGCCGATGGGGTGCTCGGCGATGGTCTTCGGCGCCTCGCGAATCTGCCTGGGGGAGATCATGCTCAGCCAGGACTGCGCCAGCACATCCAGGAACGGCGTATAGGGTTCGCGCAAATGGGCTTCGAAGGTGTAGTCGTCGATGACCTTGCCATCCAGGTACGGCGCGATATAGGCCGCGGCCAGTGGGGACTTGGTCGCCGGGTCGCGCATGTGTTCCAGGTTGGTTTGCAGCGCCTGGGCATTGAATTTCTCGCCGTCGCTGAAGGTCACGTCGTCGCGCAGGTGAAAGGTGTAGGTCTTGCCGTCGTCGGAGATGTCCCAGGAGCGGGCCAGCCACGGGCTGATATTGCCCTGCTCGTCCTGGTACACCAGGCAATCGAAGAGAATCCGGCCCATCCACTGGATGTTGCCGTTAGAGAGTGCGTGAACATCGAAACTGCCGGCGTCGGAGGCGGCTGAGACGCGCAAAGTTCCGCCACTGCGCCCCGGTGACGACTCATGAAAGTCCGTCGCCGAATAAGTCACTACACCGTTGGTGACCGTGCCATCAGCCGCAGACGTTTCATGTTTCGGTGCCGCAGCCGGTGAGCAGGCATTGACTGCCAGGCACAGCGAAATAACCGCCGAAAGTTTCAGGATGGTTATCAATGACACTTCCTTAGAGGAACTCGATGAACACTGAAAGTTTGCAATTACGGGGTGTAATGCAGTGAGCATGCCAGTCTTCAAGAAACGCCATATTGACCACGAAACCAGCGCAAAACCCTTGTAAAACGAGGCGAACACTGCCAAACACTTATATGGTTATACCCGTTATACACCCCGGAATTGTTGGTAGCCTTACACACTGCTTATCAACTGTTGCGTTCGCGACAGCTGCGGTAATCCCAGGCATTAAAGTTGACTGTTGAGAATCAAACACCGATTCAAAACAAAGTATCCCGCAGAACACTTAACCTTAACTAAGCGCCCGTATTCCTTGGCCAATAGTCTTGGCATAGAAACTGCTCAGAGCGAAACAGGCATGACTATTCGAATAGAAAGCTGGGGCTCTTTTATCTATTCACAAGGAACACGCTTAATGGATCCAATCTTTCGGGGAGAGTTGCAAAAGTTGACACTTGCCGTGCGGCAAGCAACTTGGCTGGCGATGGTGGGGCTGGGCTCAGCCCTGGTTTTTTCCGCCAGTGTGCAGGCAGATGATGAGGTCACACCGACGACCGGAACACGGCTAAAGACGGTGACAGTAGAAGCACAAAAAATCACGCCCGTTGAGGCAGCCAAAAGTCAGCTGTCCGAAGTGCCAGGCGGCACCAGCGTGGTCGACAGCGAACAAGTGGCCAAGGGACGCACCGCCACCTTGCAGGACACCCTCGCCTATCAGCCGGGCGTGTTCGTGCAGTCCACCGGCGGCAACGACGCGGCCAAGATCTCCATCCGTGGCTCGGGCGCCAACACCTCGCCGGGGTATTTCCGTGAGGGCATCAAGTTCCTGTTCGACGGCCTGCCGATCACCGGCCCGGGCGGCACACCCTACGAATTCCTCAACGGCTCGGGGGTGAACTACACCGAGATCCTGCGGGGTGCCAACGCCTTCCAGTACGGCGCACTGAGCCTTGGCGGCGCCATCAACTTCGTCAACCAGACCGGTTACACCGCACCCGGGCTGCGGGTGCGAGCGGAAACCGGGAGCTACGGCTACAACAAGCAAAGCCTGAGCGTCGGCGGCGTCGAGGGTGCGTTCGATTACTACCTGAATGCCGACAACTACCGCAGCGACGGCTACCGCGACTACAGCCTGTCGAAGAGCCAGGGCGTGGTGGCCAACTTTGGCTACCGCTTCAGCCCGCAACTCGAAACCCGGGTGATGCTGCGTTACCGCGACGAGTTCCACAACGACCCGAGCGCCACCACCCTGGATGCGGTCAAGCACCACTCCGACCGCGCCAGTGCCACCGCCGAAAGCAGCGGCGCCGGCAGCCGTCGCCCCGGCAGCGTATGGCTGGGCAGCAAGACCACCTACACCTTTGAGGACGACGCCACCCTGTCGGTGGGTTTCGTCTACTACCAGTACGCCCACAACAACAGCCCGAACAGCCCGAGCAACCCCAGCTACTGGGACTGGCATGACCTGAGCGCGGTGATCAACTACGACCGCCGCGACACCCTGTTCGGCCACGAAAGCCGCTCCAGCCTGGCCTTCACCTCCACCGAGCACCTCAAGGGCCAGGTCGACTCCACCTTCGCCAACAAACAGACGCGCAAGTTCGTCGACTACAGCTCCTCGTTCGATCACGTGTTCTCCGTGGGCAACGACCTGGAACTGGTGGACGGCCTGTGGCTGACCAGTGGCGTCTCGGCGATCAACGTGCGCCGCCATGCCGACGTCAAGGAAGCCCTGGTGGCCAACACCACCACCTACCCGAGCGATGTGACCTACGACAACTGGAGCCTGGCACCGCGAGTGGGCGTGCGTTACGAGTTCAACCCACAACTGCAAGTGTTTGCCAACGTCAGCCGCTCCGTCGACCCACCGGCGTCGTGGGAATACTCCGGCTCCGGGCCGACCACGCCGTACGTACGGCCGCTGGTGGAACAGAAAGCCAATACCGTGGAAGTCGGGATCAAGGGTTCGTCGGGCATCTTCGACGGCAGCCTGGCGCTCTACCGCTCATGGGTGAAAGATGAATTGCTCAACGTGCAGATCATCCCGGCCACCTCCACAGCTGCTGCGGTCACCGGTGCATTCAACGCCACGCCGACGATCCACCAAGGGATCGAGGCCGGCTTGAATACACGCCTGTGGGAAAACACCTCGGGTGAAAAAATCACCCTGCGCCAGGTGTACACCTATAACGACTTCTACTACCGCCACGACCCTACCTTCGGCGACAACCAACTGCCGGGGATTCCGAAGCATATCTATCAGGGCGAAGTGCAGTATCAGCACCCGGCGGGCTTCTATACCGTAACCGTCCGGCCAGCACCCTCTCCTGACAGCCCTCCAAATTGGCCAAGATAGTGGACACCATTTTTTAGTGGACA
>NZ_JBYSWF010000118.1:0-11976 GCF_058780865.1 Pseudomonas sp. GP01-A4 | reverse complement strand
GGGCACACCGAGCCTAAGCGAGGTGCCGAGTGGTGGGGCAAGAGCGTTTTGCTTACTTTTGCGCTGTTCAAAAGTGACCCGCTGTAAGAGCGGAACCATAGGAGGCCGTTACCTAAATAAAGGATATGTACCCCATCTACCCCACACCAATCATCCCCCAGCCTTATCGCGCACCATTCACCCCCAGCCGTATTTATTGTGACCCCAGGCCCCGTGCCTGACACTCAACCCATCCACCCCTAACCACCCCTGGAGTCCCCAATGAGTGAGCCTGTGCAGTTCCAAGACAAGGTCGTGATCGTCACCGGTGCCGGCGGCGGACTAGGCCGCGCCCACGCACTCCTGTTTGCCAGACACGGAGCCAAAGTGCTGGTCAACGATCTTGGCGGCTCAACCCAGGGCGAAGGCGCCAACGCCTCGGCGGCCGACCGCGTAGTGGCCGAAATCCGCGAAGCCGGCGGCATCGCCGAGGCCAACCACGACTCCGTCACCGACGGTGACAAGATCGTCCAGAACGCCCTCGACGCCTTCGGCCGCATCGACGTCGTGGTCAACAACGCCGGGATCCTGCGGGACAAAACCTTCCACAAAATGGAAGACAGCGACTGGGACCTGGTCTACCGCGTACACGTCGAAGGCGCCTACAAAGTCACCCGCGCCGCCTGGCCCCATCTGCGTGAACAAGCCTACGGCCGGGTGATCTTCACCGCCTCCACCTCCGGTATCTACGGCAACTTCGGCCAGTCCAACTACGGCATGGCCAAGCTCGGCCTGTACGGCCTGACCCGCACCCTGGCGCTGGAAGGCCGCAAGAACAACATCCTGGTCAACGCCATCGCCCCCACCGGCGGTACACGTATGACCGAAGGCCTGATCCCGCCGCAAGTCTTCGAACGCCTCAAGCCGGAATTGATCAGCCCGCTGGTGGTGTACCTGGGCAGCGAGGCGTGTCAGGAAACCTCCGGGCTGTTTGAGGTGGGCGGCGGCTGGATCGGCAAGACCCGCTGGGAGCGCAGCCTGGGGGTTGGGTTCGATCCTGAAGCCGGGTTCTCCCCGGATGATGTCGCCGCCCACTGGCAGCAAATCTGTGACTTCGACGGGGCCGCTCACCCCAAGGACAACATCGAGGCCTTGAAGGAGATGATGGCCAACCTGCAGAAGTACAGCCTGTGATCATTACGTGAAAAAGTTTTAATCAAGCGGGGCGCCATGGCGCCCCGCTTTATTTCAGGCATAAAAAAAGCCGCTGCAAAGGCAGCGGCTGAAGTAAGACGTTTGATCAAGGAGCAATAAATCAACGTCAGTGAACACCGGTAACAGATTGAAAATATTGATCAATCCATAAAAAACTGGCTGTTCTTCCAGATTCTGGAAGCGGGCGGTTTGCCCTGAAAGCCAGGCAAGAATAGGCTTTTGTTACAAAATGAAAAATAGCGATTCGAGACAAGGACTGTTACCAAACCCGCAACAGTGGCAATAACACCTCATCCATCCTCCTGATAATCCTTCATCCATCTCGTCCATGGCCTCTCCAAGACCCCGGCCAGAGCGCCCTCTCATCCTTTCGAGCGACAACACGAATACCTCCTTGGTGCGCTTATCGCTCCTGATCGCGGGCAGTAGGGTGGGGCCTTCTGTCACACCACCGGGGAAGACGCATGACAAAAACAACAATGCGCGCCATCTTCAGGCCACAGGCGCTGGCCGCTGCGGTTGCTTTGGGTTGCTGTGCCCAGGCGCAGGCTGTTTCGTTCAACATCGGCGAGATCGAAGGGCAATTCGATTCCTCGCTGTCGGTCGGTGCCAGCTGGGGCATGCGCGATGCCGACAAGAAGCTGGTGGGCATTCCCAACGGCGGAACGGGCCAGGCTTCCACCGGCGATGATGGTCGCCTGAACTTCAAGAAGGGCGAGACCTTCTCCAAGATCTTCAAGGGCATCCACGACCTGGAACTCAAGTACGGCGACAGCGGCGTGTTCGTGCGCGGCAAGTACTGGTACGACTTTGAACTGCAGGACGAAGACCGCGAATTCAAGCAGATCAGCAATAACCACCGCGACGAAGGCGCACGCTCTTCCGGCTACGAATTACTCGACGCGTTTGTCTATCACAACTATTCCATCGGCGATTTGCCGGGCAACGTGCGCGTCGGCAAGCAGGTGGTCAGTTGGGGGGAAAGTACGTTCATCGGCAACTCCATCAACAGCATCAACCCCATCGACGTTTCCGCGTTCCGCCGCCCTGGCGCCGAGATCAAGGAAGGCCTGATTCCGGTCAACATGGTGTTCGCCTCCCAAAGCCTCACCAACCAGTTGAGCGTGGAAGGTTTCTACCAGTTGAACTGGGAAAACACCGTGGTGGACAACTGCGGCACCTTCTTCGGTAACGACGTGGTGGCCCATGGCTGCAACGGCAACTACACCGTCGGCAGCCCGGCGATTGCACCATTGCAACCGGTAGCGGCGGCGTTTGGCCAGGGCTTCCAGGTTACGAAAGAAGGCGTAGTGGTGCAGCGTGCAAAAGACCGCGAGGCGCGCGATGGCGGCCAGTTCGGCATGGCGTTGCGCTGGCTGGGGGATGACACCGAGTACGGCCTGTACTTCATGAACTATCACAGCCGCACGCCCACCGTCGGTACCATCACCGCCAACACCAACCTGGCAACCATTGGCGCTATTGCCAACGCGGCCAACGGGATCGCCCCGGGTACCGGGGCCGGCCTGGCGCAAAGCACGATGCTCGGTCGCGGCCAGTATTACCTCGACTACCCGGAAAACATCCGCCTGTTCGGTGCCAGTTTCTCCACCACCTTGCCCACCGGCACCGCCTGGACCGGCGAAATCAGCTACCGCCCGAATGCTCCCGTACAACTCAACACCACCGACCTGACGCTGGCCCTGGTCAACCCGATTGCCGGCAACGCCGCTTCACCGATCAGCAGTTCCTTCGGCGCCGACAACGCCGGCTACCGCCGCAAGGAAATCACCCAGATCCAGAGCACCATGACCCAATTCTTCGACCAGGTACTGGGCGCCGAACGCCTGACCCTGGTGGGCGAGGCGGCCTTTGTGCACGTCGGCGGGCTGGAGGCGAAATCCAAGCTGCGTTATGGCCGTGACTCGGTCTACGGCCAATACGGTTTCGGCGGCGACACCGATGGGTTTGTCACGGCCAACTCCTGGGGTTATCGCGCCCGGGCCATCCTCGATTACAACAACGTATTCGCCGGGGTCAACCTCAAGCCCAACGTGTCGTGGTCCCAGGACGTCAGCGGCTACGGCCCCAACGGCCTGTTCAACGAAGGCGCCAAGGCCATCAGCGTCGGCGTGGATGCGGACTACCGCAACACCTACACCGCGAGCCTGAGCTACACCGACTTTTTTGGCGGTGACTACAACACCCTCACCGACCGCGACTTCATCGCCCTCAGCTTTGGCGTGAACTTCTGATTTGGCTTAAGTAAGGACAAGAGACTATGCGCAAGATGATTCTGCAATGCGGGGTGTTGGCCCTGAGCCTGTTGGCCGCCAACGTGATGGCCGCAGTGTCGCCGGAAGAAGCGGCTAAGCTCGGCACTACCCTGACCCCGGTGGGCGCCGAGAAGGCCGGTAACGCCGATGGTTCGATCCCGGCATGGACCGGTGGTATCCCGAAAAACGCCGGGGCGGTGGACAGCAAGGGTTTCCTCGCTGACCCGTTCGCCAATGAAAAGCCGCTGTTCGTGATCACCGCCGCCACGGTCGACAAATACAAGGACAAACTCTCCGAAGGCCAGGTGGCGATGTTCAAGCGCTACCCGCAAACCTACAAGATTCCGGTGTACCCGACCCACCGCACGGTCAACCTGCCGCCGGAGATCTACGAGTCGATCAAGCGCAGCGCGCTCAACGTGCATGCGATCAACGACGGCAATGGCCTGGAGAACTTCACCGGCAACCGCTACTACGCCTTCCCGATTCCGAAAAATGGCGTCGAAGTGCTTTGGAACCACATCACCCGTTACCACGGCGGCAACCTGCGCCGCATCATCACCCAGGCCACGCCGCAGACCAACGGCAGCTACACGCCGATCCGTTTCGAGGAAGAAGTGGCCGTGCCGCAACTGATCCCGGACATGGACCCGGTCAAGGGCGCCAACGTACTGACCTTCTTCAAACAATCGGTGACCGCCCCGGCGCGCCTGGCCGGCAACGTACTGTTGGTGCATGAGACGCTCGACCAGGTGAAGGAACCGCGCCTGGCCTGGGTCTACAACGCCGGCCAGCGCCGGGTACGCCGTGCGCCGCAAGTGGCCTACGACGGGCCGGGCACTGCGGCCGACGGCCTGCGCACCTCGGATAACTTCGACATGTTCTCCGGCGCTCCCGATCGCTACGACTGGAAGCTGGTGGGCAAGAAGGAGATGTACATTCCCTACAACAGCTACAAGCTCGATTCGCCGACCCTCAAGTACGACGACATCATCAAGGCCGGCCACATCAACCAGGACCTGACCCGCTACGAACTGCACCGGGTCTGGGAAGTGATCGGCACGGTCAAGCCGAGCGAGCGGCACATCTACGCCAAGCGCCACATGTACATCGACGAAGACAGCTGGCAGGTGGCGCTGGTGGACCACTACGACGGCCGCGGCCAGCTGTGGCGTGTTGCTGAAGGTCACGCGCAGTTCTACTACGACCATCAGGTGCCGGCCTACACCGTCGAAACCCTGTACGACATCATCGCCGGGCGCTACATCGCCCTGGGCATGAAGAACGAAGAGAAGAGCAGCTTTGTGTTCGGCTTTGCGGCCAAGGCGGCCGACTACACGCCGGCAGCATTGCGCTCGGAAGGCGTGCGCTAAAACCTGATTGAAATACGGTCAAACTGTGGGAGCTGGCTTGCTCGCGAAGGCGGTCTGTCAGTTAAAGCATCAGTGACTGATACACCGCCTTCGCGAGCAAGCCCGCTCCCACATTTACGGTGTTCCACCTTTAGAACGAGTGCCGGGTGGCCTTTTGGCTCCCGGCTTTTTTATGCCCGCCAATCAGCCTGCTGAATACTCCTCAACAACCGCCAGCCACAGGACTAGGGTAGGGCGCACGCCGCCTAATAATAAAAAACAGGGACGCAGTTATGACCGCCATGACCCGTTGTCTGGATCGTCCTGGATTCATGCCACGCTTGTCTCCCCATCATCTGTTGCGCCCGCGCCTGGCCGTGCCGCTGCTCAACGCCACGGCACGGGTGAAGTTGCTCTGCGCCCCGGCCGGCAGCGGCAAGAGTGCATTGCTCGCCGAGTGCGCGTTGCAGGCGCCTTCGCAGTGCCAGGTGTACTGGTTGCCGCTGAATGGCGTGGCCTCGGATTTGTGTCAGCGCCTGGCGCAAAGCCTTGGCCTCGACTTTGTTGATGAGCCCACGTTGCTGCTGGCCCTGAACCGCTGGCAAGCGCCGGCCTGGTTGTTTCTCGATGACTTCTGCCGCGTGCCGGCGCCTGAACTGGATGGGTTGCTTGACCGCATTCTGGCCGCCAGCAGCCCGGCCTTGACCTGGTGGATCGGCGCGCGGCGGCGGCCGGCCTGCAACTGGCCCCGGCTGTTGCTTGATGATGAACTGTGGGAATGCAGCGCTGCCGAATTGGCGTTTGACCCCAGCGAAATCCAGCACTTGGCCGGTTCCAGCGCCGACAAGGTGTTGCAGTTCAGCGCCGGCTGGTGCGCCGGAGTGCGTATCGGATTGCTTGAAGGCGACGGGCACCCGGACAAAACCTTGCTCGACTACCTGCAACACGAGTTGTTCACGGGCCTGGCGCCGGAATTGGCCGAGGCCTGGCGCGTGCTCGCGCACCTGCCACGCTTCAACCCGAGCTTGTGTGACCACCTGTTCGGCTTTGGTGACGGTGGCGACTACCTGCGAGACTTGCAGACGCTGGGCGCCTTTATCGAGCCCTGGGAGGAGTCCACCGACTGGCTGCAAGTCTTCCCGCCACTGGCCCAACTGATGCGCGCCGAACCCTGGCCAGCCAGGCGCTCCTGGCACCGGCGCGCGTGCCAATGGTTTACCGCCGCCGAGGACTGGCAAGCAGCGTTTGAGCAAGCGTTGCAGGCCGAAGAGTACGAAGTGGCTGTAAGCCTGTTGCAGCATTTCAGTTTTGAAGACCTGTTCCGCCAGCAAAATGCGGTGCTGTTGTTGCGCCTGCATGAGCAGCATGGTGATGAATTGATGCTGGGCTCGGCGCAACTGGTGGGCTTGGTAACGGCGGCGTTGCTGTTTGCCGGGCGTTTCGACCAGGCGGCGTTGTGCATTGACCAACTGGCGCGTTTCACTCCGCAACCGACCGCGCACCTGCAGCGTTATCTGCTGGCCCGCTGGCAGGCGCAATGGGGCTGGCTGTTGCATCTGGGCGGCGAAGCCGCACGGGCCCGGGAGCATTTTCTCGAAGCCCTGCAAGACTTGCCCGAGAGCGCCTGGACGTCGCGCCTGATGTGCCTGTCGGGCCTGACCCAGCAAGCCTTGCTGCGTGGCGAGCTGGATGTGGCCCAGGCGCTGAACCGCGAGGCGTTGTGCCTGGCGCGCTCCCACGGCTCACTGCTGTTGGAGGCATTGTTGGAGCTCGATCATGCGCAGTTGCTGGAGCAGCGCGGCGCGCCGTATCGGGCCCAAAGCCTGCTGGAGAATGTGCAGCGCATGCTGGTGCAACAGCGGCTTAAAGCCGGGCCGTTGATGGGACGGATTTGCTTGCGACGTGGGCACCTGGCGCTGCGCCAGGGCCACGACGGCGTGGCCGCCGAATGCTTCGAATCCGGCCTGGGCATGTGCCTGCACAGCCAGGACAAACGCGTGCTCTACGGCTACCTGGGACTGGCGCTATTGGCCGCCAACAAGGGCGATTACGCCCAGGCGTTTATCCAGTTGCGCGACGCTGAACGCCTGATGCAGCAACGCCAGGTGCCCGACACCGTCTATCGCGCCGTATTGCTGTTGCTCAGCGGGCATTTCTGGCTGCAACAGGGTCGCGCCGAACTGACCCTGGAGGCGGTGACCCGGGTGCTGCGGCACTACCGTGGCCCCAAGGCGAAACAAGCACCGCCGGCCACCCTGGAGTTGATCCCCAGGCTTGAATATTTGCAGGTGCTGGCCGAAGTGAAATTGCATCGCGCCGAAGAGCCTGTCGCCCGCCTGAGTGCGTTACTGGAGGCCGCCCGTCAGCGGGGCATGCTGTGCCTGGAAGCGGAGTTGCACTTGGTGCTGGGGGAAGTGGCCTGGCAAGTCGGCGATCGCCCGTTGGCCGTGCGCTCGCTGGAAGCCGGATTGGAACTGGCGGGGCGTTGCCAGGTACAGCAGGCGATTCGCGAGCTGCGCCTCAGGCAACCGGGGTTGTTGAGTGCATTGGGGCTGGAACCGCAGGAATGCCCGGCGGCGGCGGGGGAAAATCCCCTGAGCCAGCGCGAGCTTGAGGTGCTGCAACTGATTGCCCAGGGCAATTCCAATCTGGAAATTGCCAGCCAATTGTTTATCTCGCTGCACACGGTAAAAACCCATGCGCGGAGGATTCACAGCAAGTTGGGGGTGGAGCGGCGTACCCAGGCAGTGGCCAAGGCCAAGACGCTGGGCTTGATGGCTTGAAGCCATGCACTATTCGTCAAACAATGACGATCAAATGTGGGAGCGGGCTTGCTCGCGAATGCGGTGTATCAGTCACTGATGCTTTAACTGACAGACTGCATTCGCGAGCAAGCCCGCTCCCACATTTTGTTCTGTTGGGTGCCTGATACTGAGCGTTACGGCTGATAACCCATGCGCCAACTCACCGCCTGGGTCGCCGCCAGCAAACGCTTCGCCGCCGGGCCGTCTTCATCGGCATGGAACAGCGACGTCGGCCCCACCACGGTCAACACCGCCGCCACTTGCCCGACCGCGTTGAACACCGGCGCCGACAACGCGTCCACACCCGGCATCAGCAAACCATGCACAAAGTGCAAGCCGCGCTGGCGGATCTGCTCACAGGTGGTCGCGTATTCCTGGTCATCCGCCAACGCATGGGCAACGCCCGCCTGAATTTCCCGCTCGCGCAACTCCACGGTTTCCCGCGACGGCAGGAACGCACTGAACACCAGCCCGGTGGACGAACTGAGCAACGGCAACACCGAGCCCAATTGCGTGACCACCGTCACCGCGCGCACCGCCGGCTCGATATGCACCACCGTCGCGCCCTGGTTACCCCAGACGGCCAGGAAGCAGGTTTCATTCAACTCATCCCGCAGTTCCGCCAGGGGCAGGGCGGCGACTTTCAGCACGTCCATGCTGCCCAGCGCGGCCAGCCCCACGCGCAAGGCTTCGCGGCCCAGGCCGTAATGGTTGGTGGCGGTGTTCTGTTCGGCAAAACCCGAGGCAATCAGCGCCTGCAAATAACGGTGGACCTTGCTCGCCGGCATTTGCACGTGCTCGGCCAGACGCGACAACGAGGTGGCCGGCGACAGTTCAGCCAGGGCCTTGAGGATGTCGGTGCCCACTTCAGCCGAGCGGACTTTCTGTTTACCGGTGTCGCGGGGGACGGGCGGCTTTTCCATGGAGGGCATGAATCCGAAAGACGAATGGGCGTCTTTATAGCTTGACGGTCAACAGGTATCAAATTACGTTATGCGTAACTGGATTACGATAAAAACAACTTCCGCTCAGAGGACGATCCATGACCCTCGAATACCAATCGGGTTTTGGCAATGAATTTGCCACTGAAGCCTTGCCCGGTGCATTGCCCGTCGGCCAGAACGCCCCGCAGAAAGCGCCCTACGGGCTGTACACCGAACTCTTTTCCGGCACCGCCTTCACCATGGCCCGCAGCGAAGCCCGGCGCACCTGGTTGTACCGCATCCAGCCGTCGGCCAATCACCCGGCGTTCGTCAAGCTGGAGCGGCAATTGGCCGGTGGACCGCTGGGCGCTGTGACGCCCAACCGCCTGCGCTGGAACCCGCTGGATATTCCGGGTGAGCCGACAGATTTCATCGATGGCCTTGTAGGCATGGTCGCCAATTCCGGATCGGAAAAACCCTCGGGCATCAGCATCTACAACTACCGCGCCAACCGTTCGATGGACCGCGTGTTCTTCAACGCGGACGGCGAACTGTTGGTCGTTCCCGAACAGGGCCGCCTGCGCATTGCGACCGAACTGGGTGTGCTGGAAGTCGAGCCACTGGAAATCGTCGTGCTGCCCCGCGGCCTGAAATTCCGCGTCGAACTGCTGGATGCCCTGGCCCGCGGTTACGTCGCCGAGAACCATGGCGCGCCACTGCGCCTGCCGGACCTTGGTCCTATCGGCAGCAACGGCCTGGCCAACCCACGGGATTTCCTCACGCCCGTCGCCCATTACGAAGACCTCAAGCAACCGACCACGCTTGTGCAGAAATTCCTCGGCGAACTGTGGGGCTGCCAGCTCGACCATTCGCCGCTGAACGTGGTGGCGTGGCACGGCAACAACGTGCCGTACAAATACGACCTGCGTCGTTTCAACACCATCGGCACCGTGAGCTTCGATCACCCGGACCCGTCGATCTTCACCGTATTGACCTCGCCCACCAGCGTGCACGGCCTGGCCAACCTCGACTTCGTGATCTTCCCGCCCCGCTGGATGGTCGCCGAAAACACCTTCCGGCCACCGTGGTTCCACCGCAACCTGATGAACGAATACATGGGCCTGATCCAGGGTGCCTACGACGCCAAGGCCGAAGGCTTCGTGCCCGGCGGCGCGTCGTTGCACAGCTGCATGAGCGCCCACGGCCCGGATGGCGAGACCTGCACCAAAGCCATCAACGCGACGCTTGAGCCCCACAAGATTGATAACACCATGGCGTTCATGTTCGAGACCAGCCAGGTGCTGCGTCCTACACAGTTCGCGCTGGAATGCCCGCAGCTGCAACCTTCCTACGACGCTTGCTGGGCCTCGCTCCCTGCAACCTTCAACCCGAATCGGAGATAACCCATGACTCAGCCTAATCTCACCCGCAGTTGGGTGGTTTCCGCCAACGGTCACCGGGATTTCCCGCTGCAAAACCTGCCGTTGGGGGTGTTCAGCGTTAATGGCTCGGCACCGCGCAGTGGCGTGGCGATTGGCGAGCAGATTCTTGATCTGCACGCCGCGCTGGAATGCTTTGAAGGCGAAGCCCGCCGGGCCGTTGAAGCCACCGCTGGCGGCCAACTGAACGCATTTTTCGAACTCGGCCGTGGCCCGCGCGTGGCCCTGCGCGAACGCCTGCTGGAACTGTTGGCCGAAGGCAGCGAACAGCAAGGCAAACTGCAAGCTGCGCTGCGCCCGGCTGCCGATTGCCAGATGCACCTGCCGGCCAGGATCAACGACTACACCGACTTCTACGTGGGCATCGAGCACGCGCAAAACGTCGGCAAGCTGTTCCGCCCGGACAACCCGCTGCTGCCCAACTACAAGTATGTGCCGATCGGTTACCACGGCCGCGCGTCGACGATTCGCCCGTCGGGCACCGAGGTCCGCCGCCCGAAAGGCCAGACCCTGCCAGCCGGCCAGACCGAGCCGACCTTCGGCCCTTGCGCTCGCCTGGACTACGAGCTGGAGCTGGGCATCTGGATCGGCCAGGGCAATGCCATGGGCGACTCGATTGCCATCGGCGACGCGGCTGATCACATCGCCGGTTTCTGCCTGCTCAACGACTGGTCGGCGCGGGATATCCAGGCTTGGGAATACCAGCCGCTGGGCCCGTTCCTGTCGAAGAGTTTCATCACCAGCATTTCGCCATGGGTGGTGACGGCTGAAGCCCTGGAACCGTTCCGCAAGGCACAACCGGCACGCCCTGAAGGCGACCCGCAACCACTGCCATACCTGCTGGACAAGCGCGACCAGGTGGCCGGTGGTTTTGATATCGAACTGGAAGTGCTGCTGACCACCGCCTCGATGCGCGAGCAGAACCTGCCGGCCCATCGCCTGACCCTGAGCAACACCCAACACATGTACTGGACCGTCGCGCAAATGGTTGCGCACCACAGCGTCAACGGCTGCCAGTTGCAGGCGGGTGACCTGTTTGGTTCGGGCACCTTGTCGGGGCCTGAAGCCGGACAATTCGGCAGCCTGCTGGAAATCACCGAGGGCGGTAAAAAGCCGATCGAACTGGCCTCCGGCGAGGTGCGGAAATTCCTTGAAGATGGCGACGAAATCATCCTGCGTGCCCGCTGCACCCGCGACGGTTTTGCCTCCATCGGCTTCGGCGAATGCCGGGGTACCGTGGTCGCGGCGCGCTGAGAGGGCAGGGCCATGGAACTCTATACCTACTACCGCTCCACTTCGTCCTACCGGGTGCGGATCGCGCTGGCCCTCAAGGGCCTGGACTTCACCGCCGTGCCGGTCAACCTGCTGGTGCCCAAGGGCGGCGCCAACCATCAGCCGGAGTATCTGGCGATCAACCCGCAAGGTCGCGTGCCGGCCTTGCGCACCGATGAGGGTGATGTGTTGATTCAGTCGCCGGCAATCATCGAGTACCTGGAGGAACGTTATCCACAGGTGCCGTTGCTCTCCACGGATCTGGCAACCCGCGCCCATGAGCGCGCGGTGGCGTCGATCATCGGTTGCGACATTCATCCGCTGCACAACTCCAGTACCCAGAATCTGCTCAAGCAATGGGGGCACGATGAAGCGCAGGTGCTGGAGTGGATCGGGCACTGGATCAGCCAGGGCCTGGCGGCGGTTGAGCAGTTGATTGGTGATCAGGGTTATTGCTTTGGCGAGCAGCCGGGGATGGCGGATACGTTCTTGATTCCACAGTTGTATGCGGCCGAGCGGTTCAAGGTGTCGCTGGCGGCGTACCCGCGCATTCAGCGGGTGGCGGGGTTGGCGGCGCAGCATCCGGCGTTCATGGCGGCTCATCCCGCCAACCAACCGGATACCCCATAAATCTCCAGGCTCACACCGGCCAAATGTGGGAGCGGGCTTGCTCGCGAATACGGTGTATCAGTCAGCAGATGTATTGACTGGCGTAC
>NZ_JBYSWF010000117.1:0-12268 GCF_058780865.1 Pseudomonas sp. GP01-A4 | reverse complement strand
ACCCCCACCAAACCACCAATCCCGCGCCTGCCCCTGCCCTAGCATTGCACCCACTCAGCCCATCCGGAGTGACCCCGATGACCTACAAACACCCGCTGCTGTTCAAAGCCCTGTGCTACGTCGACGGCCATTGGGTCCACAGCGCCAGTGCCAGCACCATCGCCGTACATGACCCGGCGAACCAACAGTTGATCGGCCACGTGCCGATGCTGGAAAAACCGCAAATTGTCGCCGCAATCGACGCCGCCCACCGCGCGTTTTCCGCCTGGCGTGAACAGAACCTCGATGCCCGCGCCACGATCCTGCGGCGCTGGGCGGCACTGATCCTCGAACACCAGGAGGACCTCGCCCGCATCCTCAGCCAGGAACAAGGCAAACCGCTGGCCGAAGCCCGCGGCGAAATCGCCTATGCCGCAAGCTTCATCCCGTGGTTCGCCGAAGAAGCCCGCCGCCTGTACGGCCAGAATATCCCCAGCCATATCCCCGGTGCACACCTGGGCACAGTCAAGGAACCCGTAGGCGTCTGCGCCCTGCTGACCCCATGGAACTTCCCCTCGGCCATGATCACCCGCAAGGCCGCCGCCGCCCTCGCCGCCGGGTGCACGGTGGTGGTCAAGCCGGCCCATGAAACGCCCTACTCGGCGTTGGCCCTCGCGCAACTGGCCGAAGAAGCCGGCTTCCCGCCGGGCGTGTTCAACGTGGTGCTGGGCGAGCCACAGATGGCCATGCAAACCCTGGTGCAGGACACCCGCGTGCGCTCGGTAAGCTTCACCGGCTCGACCCGGGTCGGCAAGCTGGTACTGCAGGCGGCGGCCCAGGACGTGAAGAAGGTCTCGCTGGAACTGGGCGGCAATGCGCCATTTATTGTCTGCGCCGACGCCAACCTTGAGCTGGCAGTGAGAGTCGCGGTCGAGGCCAAGTTCCAGACCTCCGGCCAGGACTGCTGCGCGGCCAACCGGATCATGGTCGACCGTTCGATCTACGCCGAATTCCTCAGCCGCTTCGCTGCCGCCGTGCGTGAGTTGCGGGTCGGCCCGGCATTGGTCGACGGGCAAGAGCAAAGCGTCGACATCGGCCCGTTGATGCACCAGGCCGCCTTCGACGTCACCGCCGAACGCGTGGCCGACGCCCTGGAGCTGGGCGCGCAACGCCTGGTGGGCTGCGAAGGCCACGCCCTGGGCGGGCTGTTTTACCAGCCAACGGTACTCGCCGACGTGACCCCACAAATGCGCATCTACCGCGAAGAAAACTTCGCGCCGATTGCCGGGGTGCTGCCGTTCGACTCGATTGACCAGGCCATCGAAATGGCCAACGACACCGAGTACGGCCTGGCCGCCTACATTTGTTCCAACCGCCTGGACCTGATCTACCCGCTGATCCGCCGCCTCGACCACGCCATGATCGCGGTCAACGGGGTGAAATTCACCGGTCACCCGATTCCCTTCGGCGGCATGAAAGCCTCGGGCCTGGGCCGTGAAGGCGCCGCCGAGGGCTTCGAAGCCTTTGTCGAAACCAAATACTTTTGCCTGCATCACCAAGGCCAATTCCAAGGAGAGCAACCATGAGCCAAGCATTCAACAGCCTGTTCGAACAAGACCGCGCGCACTTCATGCACCCGTCCACCCACGCCCATGATCACGCCAGCGGCGCACTCAAGGGCCGCATCATCAAGAGCGCCTCGGGCATCCGCATTCGCGACCAGGAAGGCCGCGAATTCATCGATGCGTTTGCCGGCCTGTACTGTGTGAACATCGGCTATGGCCGCACCGAAGTTGCCGACGCCATCTACAAGCAAGCCAAGGAGCTGGCCTACTACCACACCTATGTCGGTCACTCGACCGAGGCAATCATCGAGCTGTCGAGCCGCATCATGGACTGGGCGCCCGAAGGCATGAAAAAGGTCTACTACGGCCTGTCCGGCTCAGACGCCAACGAAACCCAGATCAAGCTGGTGCGTTACTACAACAACGTACTGGGCCGTCCGCAGAAGAAGAAAATCATCTCCCGCGATCGCGGCTATCACGGCTCAGGCATCATGACCGGCAGCCTCACGGGCCTCGCCGCCTTCCATCAGCATTTCGACCTGCCGGAAAAAGGCATCCAGCACACCATTTGCCCGCACTGGTACCGCAAGGCACCGGCGGGCATGGACGAGGCTGCTTTCGTGCGTTACTGCGCCGATGAGCTGGAAAAAATGATCCTCGCCGAAGGCCCGGACACGGTCGCGGCGTTCATTGGCGAACCGGTGATGGGCACCGGTGGCATCGTGGTGCCCCCGGCCGGTTACTGGGCGGCGATCCAGGCGGTACTGAACAAGTACGATGTGTTGTTGATCGCTGACGAAGTGGTCTGCGCGTTCGGCCGGCTGGGCTCGAAAATGGGCAGCCAGCGCTACGGCATGCGCCCGGACCTGATCACCACGGCCAAGGGGCTGACCAGCGCCTATGCCCCGCTGTCAGCGGTGATCATCGGTGAGAAGGTGTGGGACGTGATTGAAAAGGCCTCGACCCACGAAGGCGCCATGGGCCACGGCTGGACCTACTCCGGGCACCCGATCTGCGCCGCGGCGGCGCTGGCAAACCTGGATATCCTGGAACGGGAGAACCTCACGGCGAACGCCGACGAAGTCGGTGGGTACCTGAACCGTCGCCTGCGGGAAACCCTCGAAGGTCACCCGCTGGTGGGCGAAGTACGCGGCGACGGCCTGCTCGCCGCCGTGGAATTCATGGCCGACCGTGAGCAACGCACGCCGTTTGATCCTGCGCTCAAGGTCGGCCCCAAAGTCTCGGCGGCCTGCCTGGAACGCGGGATGATCGCCCGGGCCATGCCACACGGCGACATCCTCGGCTTTGCGCCGCCGCTGATTTTGACCAGGGCGGAGGCAGACCTGATCGTCGACATCACCAAAGGCGCGATCGACCAGGTGGCCGGGGAAGTGTTGGGCTGATGAGTTTCCCTTAGGAGCAAGCTTGCTCGCGATGGTCGTGAACGATAACGTGCTAATCCTGAATTAACGCGTCGTCCTCAGGCTCATCGCGAGCAAGCTCGCTCCTACAGGGTCCGTGCGCCTTTGGAGTTCGTTGCCGATGCACAAGCTTGACCGCTACGACCTGAAAATCCTGCGTATCCTCTCCGAGGACGGGCGCATCACCAAATCGAGCCTGGCCGAGGCCATCAACCTTTCGGTAACGCCCGCCTGGGAGCGCGTGCGCAAGCTGGAAAGTGCCGGCCTGGTCAAGGGCTACCGCGCGGTGATCGACTGGAATCAGGTGTTCAAGAGTCAGCAACTGCTGGTGGAAATCACCCTCGCCCGGCACACCGCCCAGGACATGCGCCGCTTCGAACAACGCATGAGCGACGCCCCCGACGTGGAGTTCTGCTACGCCACCGGCGGCGGCGTGGACTACATCGCAATGATCCGCGCAGCCGACATCGACCAGTACCAGCGTTTCATCGATCAACTGCTGATGGAAGACCTGGCCATCGAGCGCTACTTCACCTATATCGTCACCAAAACCATCAAGACCACCGGCGCGCTGCCGGCCCAGGCGCTGGACGATACGGCCTGTTCCTGATGCTTGTATAACGCCCGTAATCCCGGCAGGATTGCGCCCGTGATCTTCACGGACGAGCACATGATGACCCTGCCCTTTTTCGCCCCCGTACTTCTCACCACCGAACGCCTGGGCCTGCGCCCTCCCCATCAGGATGACTGGCGCGCGCTGTTTGCCATTTGGTCCGACCCCGAGGCCATGCGCTACTTTTCCTTTCCCACCATGACCCGCGCCGAGCAAGCCGTTGAACGCTTCGGCCAACTGATGGAGGCATCGATTGCCGGTGAAGACCTGGTGTGCATGGTGGAGTTGCTGGCCACCGGCGAGGTGATCGGCAGTTGCGACCTGTTCAATGTCGACGAGCAATGCCGCCGCGCTGAAATCGGCTTTACCCTGGGCCGCCAGCATTGGGGCAAGGGCTACATGAGCGAAGCCGCCCGCGCCGTGATCGACCATGGGTTCAACACCGCCGGGCTGCGCCGCCTTGAAGCCGACATTGACCCACGCAACCTGGGCTCCGCGAAGCTGCTTGAGCGCCTGGGTTTCGTCCGCGAAGGCTTGCTGCGCGAGCGCTGGGTGGTCGGCGACGAGATCTCGGACAGCGCGCTGTATGGCCTGCTCAAGCGTGACCGTCCTGCCTGACCCACAACGGGCGCCCCTTCTTCAGGCCGACGATCAGGGCCAAGAGGATCAAGCCCATGGCCTGCCACTGCGAAACCCCGGGGCGCTCACCCAGGATCAGCATTGAGCTGACGATGCCGAACACCGGGATCAGCAGTGACAGGGGCGCCACCCGGGAAACCGGGTACTCGCGCAACAGCAGGTTCCAGCCCCAGTAACAAAAGTGCGTCGCGCCATACACCTGGAACGCCAGCGAGAACAACGCCACGCCGTTCAGTTGAGCAGGCAAAGCGATAAAGGCTTGCGAGCCATCCAGCAGCCACGTCAACAGCACCAGCGGCAACGGCGCAAACAGGCTGGCCCAGACTACGAAGGCAAAGATCTCCCGCACCCCGGAGACCTTGATGATGATATTGCCGATGCTCCAGGCCAACGCGCTGAACAGCACCAAGGCAAACCCCAGCAGCGTGGCCGCGCCCTGCACACTCAACAGCATGCCCACCAGGCCCATGGCCGCCAGCGCCACGCTGATCAATTGCGGCACGGACAGGCTTTCACGAAACAGCAGCACGCCCCAGCCCATGGTGAAAAATGCGCTGAACTGGATCAGCAACGACGCGCTGCCGGGCGGCACGCCCATGGCGATCCCGAGGTTGATCAAGGCCCACATCGCCACCCCGAATATCAAGCCATAGGCCGCCAGCCACTTCACCGCGACCTGGGGCCGGCGCACCAGAAACACCCAGGGCAACGCCGCCAGGGTGAACCGCAGGGCCGTCAGCAACAGCGGGTTGATCTCGGCCAGGCCGAGTTTGGTAATGGGGAAATTGAGTCCCCACACAGCCGTCACCAGGACGGCCAGTAACAGGTGTTTTTGCTTCATCGTGACGGGTCCATTGACTCGGTGGCACGACAGGAGGCCGTGCATCCGACAGATTTTTTCGTAAACCGCGATGGCCCGCCTGCGATTGTGGGTCAACAAAGGCTAGAATCAGGCCATGCCCGATATTCATCCCTACGAAAACACCCCGCGCGACGTGGTCGTGACCGCCATCGACTATGCCGACGGCGAGCTGTTCCCCGCCCACGCGCACCCGCGAGGCCAGTTGGCCTATGCCAGCCAGGGTGTCATTACCGTCTACAGCGCCACCGGTAACTGGGTGGTGCCGCCCTGCCGCGCGATCTGGGTGCCGCCGCATGTGTCCCACGCCATGCTGATGCGCGGGCCGGTGACGATGCTCAACACCTACATTCGCCCGCAGGCGGCGCGGCGGCTGGAGTTGCCGCAACAGTGCCAGGTGCTGGATGTGTCGCCGCTGCTTGGGCAGTTGCTGGAGAAGGCCGTCGAGGTACCTGCGCGTTACGCGATGGGTGGCCGCGACAGCTATTTGATGGGCTTGCTGCTGCACGAGATCGCCCGGATGCCGGTGCTGCCGCTGTGTGCGCCGTTGCCGGCCGAGCCTCGATTGGCGAAGGCCTGCGAAGAGTTCCTGGCCGGGCCTTCGTTGGAAATCGGCATTGATGCCATGGCCCTCGGCGCGGGTATGAGCCGCCGGACTTTTACCCGCCAGTTCCGCCAGGCCACGGGGATCAGTTACCTGCAATGGCGCCAGCAAGCCTGTTTGCTGGCGGCGATTGTGCGGCTGGGCAATGGGGAACCGGTGACCAGGGTGGCGCTGGATCTGGGGTATAGCAGCCCGAGTGCGTTTGCCACGGTTTTCAAGCGTGTGTTGGGTGAGGTACCGAGCCGTTATTTCACCAGGGAGTTGCGGGGGGTGGGTCGCGGTACATATCCGTTATTTAGGTAACGACCACCTAGGATTCCGCTCTTACAGCGGCTCACTTTTGAACAGCCGGAATGCCGGCCCAGTCAAAAGCAAGCAAAACGCTCCTGCCCCACCACTCGGCACCTCGCCTAGGCGCGGTGTGCCTAAGATCAAAAGCTAAAGCGGGCACGGTTCAAATGTGGGAGCTGGCTTGTCGGGTCGCCGCATCGCTGCGATGGCATCAACTGGGTGTACCTGATGCACCGAGTTGTCAGCATCGCCGGCAAGCCAGCTCCTACAGAAGAGCAGCTCTGGCTTTTGATCTGGCATTCAACACTCAGGTCGGCTCTCAGGCCGCCGTGCTCTTGCTTTTGATCTTGATCTGACTGCCCCAATAAGCCCGAGGCCGAACGCAGGTATTGCGGAGCGGGTAAACCGGCAGGGCGCCGGTTTAGCCGCGCCGGGCCATGGATGGCCCGTCGCGGCGGCCCGCGGAGTAATGCCGGAGTGAGGGAACACCGAGCCTAGGCGAGGTGCCGACAGGCGGGGCAGAGCGCTTTGGTTACTCTGCCGCTTTTTGTCCGGTCCGTACACGCTTTTGCAAAGTGACTCGCTGTAAGAGCGAAACCATAGGCGGCCGTTACCTAAATAACGGATATGTACACGCCCCCCAAAAAAACCTCACACCAACCGCTTGATCTGCTTATGCCGCCAAACCAGCCGGTAATAAGCCGTCTGCAACCCCAACATCGCCAGATACGTCACCGGAAACGCCATCCACACCCCTTCCAGCCCAAACCGCGCATTCAGCAGATACGCCACCGGCAACTCCACCCCCAACACGCAAACGATCGAGATCCCCACCGGCACCAGCACCACCCCGCTGGCCCGCATGATCCCGCCCACCACGGCCTGGAAACCGAACACCAGGATGCTCCAGAGCATGATATGCAGCAGGTGCTCGGCCTTGACCCGCGCATCCACGTCGGTAATGAACAACCCCAACAGCCAGTGCGACAACACATACCCCAGCACTATCAACCCACCCGTCAGGCACAGGTTGATCAAAATCCCCGTACGCAGGATCGGCCCGATCCGCTCCAGGCGCCCCGCCCCGATCGCCTGCGCCCCCAGAATCGACGCCGTGATCGCAATCGACAACGCCGGAAACTGCACATAGTTGACGATCTGCGTCACCGCCCCATACGCCGCCGTCGCCTGGGAACCATGGCTGTTGACCAGCGCCAGAATCACCAGCTCCGACAACGACAGCACCACCATCTGCAACCCAGTGGGCAACCCGATACGCAGGACCTTGCCCAGGATCATCCGATCCAGCCGCAGCGCCGCCATCAACTGGCGATCCGGCGCCATCACGTGGTTTTTATGGCGCAGGCGCAGCACCAGGAACGTCATCGCCAGGGCATTACCCACCAACCCCGCCACCACCGCGCTCTGGATACCCATCGGCGGCAGGCCCAGCCAGCCCTTGATCAGCGCAGGGGTCAGCACCAGGCCCACGGTGGTCGACACCATCAGCGCCAATAAGGGCGACACCGTGTCACTCACGCCCCGCAGCAGTTGGGTGAACAGGATGAACACCAGCAACAGCGGCATGATCAGCATCATCATCTGCGCATAACCCACCGCGTCATCCAGCACATCCACCGGTGTGCCCAGGGCCTGCATTGCCGGGCGCGCAAACACGCTGCCCAGCACCGCCGCGATCACCCCGATCAGGGCGCCGAGGGTCAGGGTGGCGCCGGTGATCGACTTGACCATCGAGGTTTCCTGCGCGCCCCACGCCTGGCCGATCAGCACCGAAGCGCCCGCCCCCAGGCCGATCACCAGGGCGATAAAGAAAAACACGATGGGGAACATCCCCGACACCGCCGCCAACGCCTGGGTGCCGAGCATCTGCCCGACATAGATCCCGTTCAGCGTGCCGGAAAAGCTCTGGAGGAAATTGGACAGCACCATGGGTGCCAGAAAGATCAGGTAGATCTGCCACAACGGTCGTTGCTGGGTGACTTCCATGAAGGTTCGGATCTCAATGCAATTAGGCAGGGAAAGCGTTGCGTGACAACCAGGCCAGGTACAACTTCACATCCACCGGCCAGTGCGCGATCCTGTTGGAAAATTCCGCGCCGTCCTGGGCAAACAACGCCCGCGAGGCTTCTTCAAAACCTGGCAGGTCGCCGCCGATGGCGCTCATGAAACGATAGCTGGACTCCTTCGCCTGGCGCCGCTCATCGTGCTCGGCATGGGCGTTGCGCGCTTCGTCCACCAACCGGCGCAAGGCCGCCGAGGCGCCGCCGCGTTGTTGTCCCAGCCACTCCCAGTGCCTCGGCAGCAAGGTCACTTCACGGGCGACCACCCCCAGCTTCGGACGGCCTACAGTAGGTGACGCCGGCACGTCGGCCTGCGTCACCGCGAGGGTCGGTTGCTGCGGTGCGTAACCGGCGGGCCAGGGATAGTCGACTTGAACACCGCTGGCGTCATCAAACACCAGCAAGCTGCCCGTCGCCAGGTCGAGGCTTTTCAGGTTTTTGGCGACGTCGGCATAAGAGCCGGCAGCCACGCGTTGGTGGCCAAGGAAGGCGGTGCACTGTGATGCGCTCATGACTTTTACCCGGATTATTTTGTTTTACCCGGGTTATATTAGTCTGAAATTTATTGGATGCAAGCCGCTTGTTGCGAAACCACCAAACGATCACTGTCGACAGTCGCGCCCATGAGGCCCACCCCCGGGTCGCGCAATACGCATTCGGCAATCGCCGGCTCCAGCTCCACCCGCAATCGGCGGCCCAAGGCGCGGGCGCCGAACCGTACGTCATGGTCGCGGCACAGCCAGGCACGTGCCGATTCATCAAGCACCAATGATCGGTGCTGCGCCGCCAGGCGTTGATTGAGTTTGCCGAGTTCCACCTTGAGCAGCGCCTCAAGCCACTGATGGTCGATGGGCTCGAACATCAGGATACGGTCGATGCGATTGAGAAATTCCGGCTCGAAGTGGCGGTGCAAGGCGTCCTCCAACACCCCCGCTTCACCGCGCCCCCACCAGCGCAACGGGGCAAAGCGTTGCCGGTGCCGACGCGCCTGCTGGGCGCCGATATTGCTGGTCATGAAGATCAGGCTGTTGCGAAAGTCCAGCGTACGAGTGCCGCCCGCCAGCGTCAGCTGGCCGTTTTCAAGGATGCCCAGCAGGCTGCGCACCACCTCCTGGCTGGCTTTCTCCAACTCGTCGAACAGCACGATACCAGGGCGGCTGTAGCTACCCTGGATCAGTTCGCTGTTGAACAGGCTGATGCCCTCCTTGCTGCCGACATAACCCGGCGGTGCACCGGTGAGTGCGGCGGCATAATGCTCCTGGGCCAGGGTGTGCATGTCGATACGGCAGAACCCGTCGGCACGCCCGTGCAACGCCTGGGCCAGCAGCCGGACGATTTCCGTCTTGCCGACCCCGGTAGGCCCCATGAACAGGTTGACGCTCAACGGCCGCTCACGCTCACCGATATCGGCCTTGACCACCTTGAGCAACCCTTCCATTTGGGCCAGGGCTGCGTCCTGGCCAACGATACGGCTGCGCAGCAAGGCCATGACCTGGGCCGGTTCAAAAGTAAACCGCATGCCTCAACCCGCCGTTTTTTCTTTACCGCCATGGGGCAACTGCCCCACCGGGCATTCGGCGACACCGACGGTGCTGCGGGTGAAGGCCTCGACATTCTCTTGGGCCTTTTGCGCGTCCAGCACCCAGGTGCGATAGAACTCGAATGGGCAATCCGCCACGCCCTTGTCCCCATCGCCCGAGGCATGCATGCCGGTGTAGCCACGGTGCAGCAACTTGAACAGATGGTTCTGCGACTGGTCGTTGGCCCGCGCATCGCGGATCTGCGACACCGACAGCTGGGCGTACTGAATGCCCATCTCTTCCTCGCCGCACTCGCCCAGGGTACGGCCATCGAAGCCGATGATCGCCGAGTGCCCGAAGTACGAATACACCCCGTCGAACCCCGCCGCATTCGCCACCGCCACGTAGCAGTTATTAGCCCAGGCCATGCTCTTGGACATCTGCACCTGCTGCTCCTTGGCCGGGTACATATAGCCCTGGCAGCGCACGATCAGCTCGGCGCCTTTCATCGCACAGTCACGCCAGATCTCCGGGTAGTTGCCGTCGTCGCAGATGATCAGGCTGACCTTCATGCCCTTGGGCCCGTCGCACACGTAGGTGCGATCGCCCGGGTACCAGCCCTCGATCGGGCACCACGGAATGCATTTGCGGTAACGCTGGACGATCTCGCCGAGGTTATTGATCAGCACCAGCGTGTTGTACGGCGCCTTGTGCGGGTGCTCCTCGTGGCGTTCACCGGTCAGGGAAAACACGCCCCAGGTATTGGCCTGGCGACAGGCCGCGGAGAAAATCGCCGTCTCCTCGCCGGGAATACTCGCAGCGGTCGCCATCATCTCGTCGTGGTCGTACATGATCCCCATGGTGCTGTATTCGGGGAACACCACCAGGTCCATGCCGGGCAAACCCTGCTTCATGCCGACAATAATCTCGGCAATCTTCTTCGCGTTATCGATGACCTCGGCCTTGCTGTGCAGGCGCGGCATCTTGTAGTTCACGACAGCAACGCCGACCGTGTCCGGGCTGCTGGAAATGTCGCCATGGCGCATTGCAAATCTCCTCGGTCAGTGACTGATCATCCAGGGCCGTGGCCCGGTCCTGGTCTTGAGCCCCAGCGGGTTGGCCTTGCTCGGCACCACCGGCTTGCTGGTGCCACAGCAACTGCAGCCCGCCGGGTGCTTGCGCGCTGCCTGATATTCGCCGACGGTTTGCGGCGCATGGGCGCTGCGCTCGTTACCGGCTATGGCCTTGCGCTGATTGGCCGACAGCGTGGTCAGCGCCGGCGCCGACAGCAGCAACTGCCCGCCCGGGCCGTCGCAATACGGGCATTGGCTGGGTTCGTGACGCTGGGCCATGGGCCGCAGCATCGTGAAGGTGCCGCAGGACTCACAGGCATATTCGTAGGTCGGCATGGCTACAGGTCCGGAGCGATGGGCAGGTCGATGCTGCCGTCGAGGAATTGGGTCGGGCCGCTGGCATTGGGGTTGATGTCGAACTCGAAGATTTCAGTCGGCAGCCACAACGTCGCGCAGGCGTTGGGGATGTCCACCACGCCGCTGATATGCCCCTGCACCGGCGCCGAGCCGAGCAACGCATAACCCTGGGCCGGTGAGTAGCCGAACTTGGTCAGGTAGTTGATCGCATTCAGGCAGGCCTGGCGGTAAGCGACATTGACGTCCAGGTAATGCTGCTGGCCCTGTTCGTCGACGGAGATGCCTTCGAAGATCAGGTAGTTCTTGTAGTTCGGGGTGATCGGGCTTGGCTTGAACACCGGGTTCTTGATCCCGTATTTGGCCATGCCGCCCTTGATCAGCTCGACCTTCATGTGCACCCAGCCGGCCATTTCGATGGCGCCGCAAAAGGTGATTTCGCCGTCGCCCTGGCTGAAGTGCAAGTCGCCCACCGACAGGCCGGCGCCGTTGACGTACACCGGGAAATAGATCTTCGAGCCGCGGGACAAATCCTTGATATCGCAGTTGCCGCCATGCTCACGGGGCGGCACGGTGCGGGCACCGGTGGCGGCGGCATCATCACGGGCCGAGCCCTTGAGTTTGCCCATGTGCGCGGTGGCGGCCAGCGGGGCGTTGGCCAGGGGTGGGACGCGGGTTGGGTTGGTGTCGATCAGCTCCTGCTCGCGACGATTCCAGTCGGCGAGCATCACCGGGTCGGGCAGGCAGCCGATCAGGCCGGGGTGGATCAGGCCCGCAAAATTGACGCCCGGGATGTGCCGGGAGCTGGTGAACATGCCCTTGAAATCCCAGATGGCTTTTTGCGCGCTGGGGAAGTGATCGGTGAGAAAGCCGCCGCCGTTCTGGCGCGAGAAGAACCCGTTGAAGCCCCACTGGGAGTCGGCCTTGGCGCCGATGTCGAGCAGGTCGACCACCAGCAAGTCGCCGGGTTCGGCGCCGTGTACGCCCACCGGGCCGGAGAGGTAATGTACGGTGGAGAGGTCGACGTCGCGCACGTCGCTGGCGTCGTCGTTGTTCTTGATGGCGCCGGCGGTCCAGTCGTAGGTTTCGAGGATGAAGTCATCGCCGGGTTTGACCCAGCAAGCCATCGGGATGTCCGGGTGCCAACGGTTGTGGATCTGTTCGTTTTCGGTGACGGGTTGGTTGAGGTCGACTTTGATCAGGGTGTCGGTCATCGAGGTGCTCCCGGAGGGTGGGTTGGCTGTCGGGAGCAGTCTCACGGGGATGGGG
>NZ_JBYSWF010000116.1:0-12373 GCF_058780865.1 Pseudomonas sp. GP01-A4 | reverse complement strand
GGCTTGCCTGCGATGCAGACACCTCGGTGTATCAGGCAGACCCAGTTGATGCCATCGCAGGCAAGCCAGCTCCCACATTTGACCGTGCCCGCTTACTTTTGCGCTGTTCAAAAGTGAGCCGCTGTAAGAGCGGAACCCATATCAGCCATCACCCAAATAACGGATATGTACTCACCCCAGAGTCCGTAACAAAACCGTCATCCCCCTGGGCTAGGCTCGCGGGCTTGAATGCCCCCGAGTCCCAATCCATGTTCAAAGGCCTCCTATACGCCGCGCTGCTGTTCACCCTGACAGCCCACGCCGAAACCTGGCCGGAGAAGGAATGGTCCCAAGGCCAGCCCCTGACCGGCCCGGCAGCCAAGGCCTTGGATGACTACGCCTTCCCACCCCGCGATGACACCACCCGCAAGGGCGTCCGCACCGACGCCTTGCTGGTCATCCGCGACGGCCAGATCATCTACGAACGCTACGCCGCCCCCATCACCGCCAGCACCCCGCACCTGACCTGGTCCATCAGCAAAAGCCTGATGGCCACCGTGCTCGGCGTGGCCTTCGGCGAAAACCGCTTCAAACTCACCGACCCCGCCGCGCGCTTTTACCCGCCGATGAAACAACACCCCGGCGTGACCATGGCCGACCTGCTGCACTGGGCCTCGGGCCTCGACTGGCAGGAAGACTACGAATACGCCCCGCTGAAATCCTCGGTGGTCGCCATGCTCTACACCCGCGGCCACCACGACATGGCCGAGTTCGCCGCCGACACCGCGACCTCCAGCGCCCCCGGCCAGGCATTCCGCTATTCCAGTGGCGACAGCAATATCCTGTCCGCCACCCTCAAGGGCATGCTCGGCCACAAGGCCTACGTCGACTACCCATGGACCGCCCTGTTCCAGCCACTGGGCATCCGCAACGCCACCTGGGAAGGCGATGCCGAGGAAACCTTCGTCGCGTCCTCATATGCCTACCTCACCGCCCGCGACCTGGCCCGTGTCGGCCTGCTGATGCAGCGCGACGGCCGTTGGGGCGAGCAACAGTTGCTGCCCAAGGAGTGGGTCGCGTTCAATCGCCAACCGTTCGACAAATACAAGGCGGGCCAGGACGAAGCCGTTCCGGGCGGCCAATGGTGGCTCAACCGCGAAGTGCAGGGTGCCGCCAGACCCTGGCCGGACGCGCCCGCCGACACCTTCGCCGCCCTCGGCCACTGGGGGCAGGCGCTCTACGTGATGCCCGAAAAACAGCTGGTCATCGTGCGCTATGGCGACGACCGCGACGGCAGCTATCGCCACAACGAACTCCTCAAACGCGTCCTTGCAGCGGTGCAACCATGATCCGCCGTCATCCCTTCATCAGCCTGTTGACCCTGCTGTTACTCGTGTTGCTCGGCTGGGTCTGGCACGAGCGGGTCAACCTGCAAGCCTTCCCCGACATCATCGCGGCCTACACCGCCAAGGAGTACTGCTCCTGCCGATATGTGGAAGGCAATCCCGCTGATTATTGCCTGGGTTATGTGAAGCAATACGTGCCCACCAACGCCTTCACCGACAACCCTGAAAAACACCTCGTGACCGCCAGCGGCCTGGGCCGCACCCACAGTGCCCAATGGCTGGGCCAACGCGAGGGCTGCCGCCTCTTGCCCTAATGCAGCCACAGGTGGGGCTGAGGTTCCACAGGGTGGAACCACCTTTGATTGTCCTCCTGCGCACATCGCGGTTATCTGGCGGTGTGCAACGAAAAAGAACGGGAACACCCGCCTGCGAGGAGAATCACCATGAGCCCACACCAGCACATCCTGGATTGGCTGAGCGATGTCGCCAGCGACCTGCACGCCGTGCGTCAGGACATTCACGCCCACCCCGAACTGGGTTTTGAAGAAAACCGCACCTCCGCCCTCGTGGCGCAATCCCTGCGTAACTGGGGCTACGAAGTCCATACCGGCATCGGCCAGACCGGCGTGGTGGGTGTGCTGCGCAATGGCAGCAGCTCGCGCAAGCTCGGTATCCGCGCCGACATGGACGCGTTGCCGATCATCGAAAACACCGGCGCCAGCTACAGCAGCCAACACGCCGGCTGCATGCACGCCTGCGGCCATGACGGCCACACCACCATGCTGCTGGGCGCCGCGCGTTACCTGGCCGCGACCCGTCAATTCGACGGCACCCTGAACCTGATTTTCCAGCCCGCCGAAGAAGGCCAGGGCGGCGCCGAAGCCATGCTCGCCGACGGCTTGCTGGAGCGGTTTCCCTGCGACGCATTGTTCGGCATGCACAACATGCCGGGCTTGCCCGCCGGCCATCTGGGCCTGCGCGTTGGACCGATGATGGCCTCCCAGGACCTGCTCACCGTGACCCTCGAAGGCGTCGGTGGCCATGGCTCCATGCCGCACCTGACGGTCGACCCGCTGGTGGCCGCCGCCAGTATGGTCATGGCATTGCAGACCGTGGTGGCGCGCAATATCAATGCCCAGGAAGCCGCCGTGGTGACCGTCGGTGCCCTGCAAGCGGGCCAGGCGGCCAACGTGATTCCCCAGCAAGCACTGTTGCGTTTGAGCCTGCGTGCCCTGGATGCAAACGTGCGTGAACTGATGCTGGAGCGGGTCAAGGCGATCATCCTGACCCAGGCCGCGAGCTTCGGCTGCACCGCGCAGATCGAACATCGCCCGGCCTATCCGGTGCTGGTCAACCATCCCGAAGAAACCGTATTCGCCCGCCAGGTCGGCGTCGCCCTGCTGGGTGAAGATGCCGTCGACGGCAACACCACCAAGCTGATGGGCAGCGAAGACTTCGCCTGGATGCTGCAACGCTGCCCCGGCAGCTACCTGTTTATCGGCAACGGCGTGTCGCGGCCGATGGTCCACAACCCCGCCTATGACTTCAACGACGACATCCTGTTGACCGGCGCCGCCTACTGGGGCGCGCTGGCCGAGAGCTGGCTCAAGCCCGCCTGACGACCTCTTTTTTCTGCCGCTGGACCCTTTTCCGACTGGTTGAATGGAGTGTTCCCATGCAGGCTTCAAAACAAGGTGTATCCCGCACCCGCCAGGTGGTGGCGGCGGTGATCGGCAATGCGCTGGAATGGTATGACTTCATCGTCTACGGCTTTCTCGCCAGCATTATCGCCCGGCAGTTTTTCCCCTCGGAGGATGAATACGCCTCGCTGCTGATGGCCCTGGCCACCTTTGGCGTCGGCTTCTTCATGCGCCCGGTGGGCGGGATTCTGCTGGGCATGTATTCGGACCGCAAAGGCCGCAAGGCCGCGATGCAACTGATCATCCGGTTGATGACCATCTCCATCGCCCTGATCGCTTTCGCCCCCAGCTATGCTGCCATCGGCATGGGCGCGCCGATGCTGATCGTGGTTGCGCGCATGCTCCAGGGCTTTGCCACCGGCGGTGAATACGCCAGTGCCACGGCGTTCCTGGTGGAGAGCGCGCCGGCCCATCGCAAGGGCCTGTACGGTTCCTGGCAGTTGGTGGGACAGTGCCTGGCGGTGTTCGGCGGCGCGGCGATGGTGGCGTTGGTCACGCACTTCTTCGAGCCGCAAACCCTTGAAGTCTGGGGCTGGCGCCTGCCGTTCATCTTCGGCTTGCTGATCGGTCCCGTGGGCTTGTGGATCCGCCGGCACATGGAAGACCCCGAGGAATTTATCGAGGCACGCAAACAGGCCAAGGGTGCGGCGCCGAGCTTGATGGACGTCATCCGCGACCACCGCCGCAGCATCTTGGTTTCGATGGGCCTGGCCTGTGGTGCAACGGTGTCGTTCTACGTGGTGCTGGTGAACATGCCGACCTTTGCCCACAAGAACCTCGGCCTGCCGCTGGACCAGGTGTTGATGGTGCAGATGTTCGCGGTGGCGCTGATGACCGTGGTGATTCCGCTGTCCGGCCTGCTGTCGGATCGGTTCGGTCGGCGCCCGGTATTGATGGCGTTCACCCTGGCGTTTTTTGTGATGGTGTACCCGCTGTATGTGTGGGTCGCGGCGGCACCGTCCATCGAGCGTTTGCTGGTGATGCAGGTGATGTTGTGCACTGCCATCGGCGGCTTTTTCGGCCCGGCGCCGACGGCCCTGGCCGAGCAGTTTCCCATCGAAGTACGCTCCACCGGGGTGTCGGTGGCTTACAACGTGGCGGTGATGGTATTCGGGGGCTTTGCGCCGTTGATCGTCACCTGGCTCAGCAAGGTGCTGGGCACGCCGGTAGCCCCGGCATTTTATGTGCTGTTCGCTTGCGTCCTGACGCTGCTGGG
This sequence comes from Pseudomonas sp. GP01-A4, assembly GCF_058780865.1. NCBI lineage: Bacteria > Pseudomonadati > Pseudomonadota > Gammaproteobacteria > Pseudomonadales > Pseudomonadaceae > Pseudomonas > Pseudomonas sp. GP01-A4. Next base: position 8,132 of record NZ_JBYSWF010000116.1, on the reverse strand, counting down.
CACTTACTGCATGCATGAGGCGCCACGGGCGAAACGACCGGCGCCGTTTTCCAGCGAGGTGAAACCTTGAGTATTGTTGAACTGGATGCCATCGAACTGTCTCGGGCGATCCATGCGCGGCAGGTGTCCTGCCATGAAGTGATGCAGGCGTATCTGGCCCAGGTCGAACGCTTCAACCCGACGGTGAATGCGCTGGTCTCGCTGCGCTCCCATGAGGACGTGCTGGCCGAAGCGGCGCAGCGTGATCGCGAGTTGGACCAAGGCCAATCCCGTGGCTGGATGCACGGCATGCCCCAGGCGATCAAGGACCTGGCGGCGACCCGGGGCCTGCGCACCACCCTCGGTTCGCCGCTGTTCGCCGAGCATGTTCCTCAAGAAGATGCGATCAGCGTGGCGCGGGTTCGGGCCAGTGGCGCGATCATCATCGGCAAGACCAACGTGCCGGAATTTGGCCTGGGCTCGCAGACCTACAACAGCGTGTTCGGTACCACCGGCAACGCCTATGACCCGCGCCTGGTGGCCGGTGGCAGCAGCGGCGGCGCGGCGGTGGCGCTGGCATTGCGCATGCTGCCGGTAGCGGATGGCAGCGACATGATGGGCTCGCTGCGAAACCCGGGGGCGTTCAATAACGTATTTGGCCTGCGTCCGTCCCAGGGTCGGGTGCCTCACGGGCCGGCGCCGGAGCTGTTCGTCCAGCAACTGGCCACGGAAGGCCCGATGGGGCGCAGCGTGGCGGATGTGGCGCGGCTGCTGAGTGTGCAGGCCGGCTACGACCCTCGGGTGCCGCTGTCGCTCAAGGAGGATCCGGCGGTGTTGGGTGAGCCATTGCAGCGCGACTTCAAGGGTGCACGCTTGGGCTGGCTCGGGGATTACAACGGTTACCTGCCGATGGAAGACGGCGTGATGAGCCTGTGCGAATCGGCCCTCAAGGACTTCGCTGCGCTGGGTTGCGAGGTCGAGCACTGCCAACCGGAATTTTCTCTGGAACGCCTGTGGCAGACCTGGCTGGTGCACCGCCATTGGCTGATCCAGGGCTCCCTCGGCGCGGCCTACGCCGACCCGCAAAAACGTGCACTGCTCAAGCCGGAGGCGCAATGGGAAGTGCAGGGCGGATTGCAACTGAGTGCGGCGGACGTTTACCAGGCTTCGATCAACCGCAGCGACTGGTACCGCGCCCTCGGCAAACTGTTCGAACGTTACGATTTCCTGTTGCTGCCCACCGCCCAAGTGTTCCCTTTCGATGCACAACAAGCCTGGCCACGCCTCGTCGCAGGGCGCGAGATGGACACCTACCATCGCTGGATGGAAGTGGTGATCGGCCCCACCCTGGCCGGCCTGCCGAGCATGAACGTGCCGGTGGGTTTCAACCCCCAGGGCTTGCCCATGGGCCTGCAGATCATCGGCCCGGCCCAGGCGGACAGGGCAGTGTTGCAACTGGCGTACGCCCACGAACAACTGACCCGCTGGGTGCAGCGGCGCCCACCCGCTTGCCTCTCGGCGACCGGTTGAGCCGCGACGGGCCTGTATCTTGCTGTGAAATCAGATCATCCATCGGCATCAAGGAGATCGACACATGGGCAGCGACGCCGAGACGGGAACCGTACGCTCAGTAGGGCGGGCACTGGCGATCATCGAATTGCTCGGCGAGCATCAGGCGCTGGGGCTGGAAGAGTTGCATTACCTGACTCACCTGCCCAAGGCCACGGTCTCGCGGATGCTGCTGACCTTGCAGGAACAGGGCTGGATCTATCGTGGACTCAGCGACCGGCGTTACCGCCTGCGGGCCAGACGGTTGTTCGGCGACACCCAGCAACGCTTCAAGCGCCAACTGGTGGAAAGCGCCGCGCCGTGGCTGCTGGACCTCAGCGAACGCACCGGCCTGGTGGTGGACCTGTCGAGCTTCGACGGCGAACGCCTGGAGGTGATGGAAAGCGCGATCCCCACGGTGCTGCGCAAGCTCTACCCGAACAATTGCCAGATCGTCGGCCAGCACGCCAGCCTGTTTCATTCGGCCATGGGCAAGGCGTGCCTGGCGCAATTGTCGGCGGATGAAGTGCAGCGCCTGGCCGGTCGTGAGCATGTGGCGGAAGACGATCAATACCGGGCGTGTGAACAATCCCAGCACCAGGGGTTTGGCCAACGCACCGAAGGCTACTGGGAATACCCGGTGCGCCTGCCGTTCCTGATTCGCGCGGTGGCCTTGCCGGTGCGGGCCAATGGCCGGTTGGTGGGCAGCATGGCGCTGCATTGGCCGATGGATCAGGCACCGGTGGAACGGGTGCTGAGCCTGCACCTGGCCAGCCTGGAGTCGACGATTCGCGATGTGCAGCAGGCGTTGGCCTGACCACCGTTCCCCCGTAGGAGCGAGCTTGCTCGCGAAGAACTCACAGGCACCGCGTTCATTCAGAATGCCCGCGTCATCGTTGGCAACCTTCGCGAGCAAGCTCGCTCCTACAGGAGGTCTTTGTTACTGTTCGCCCAGGTTTTTTGCCCCACGAGTCTTTATGTCCCTGTTCAAACCCATGGCCTTCCTGCTGCTGGCCGCTGCCGCCGTGCCTGCCCATGCCGACTGGTACCTGGACAACGAGTCCTCGCGCCTGTCGTTCGTCACCACCAAGAACACCGACATCGCTGAAGTGCAGCGCTTCCTGGTGCTGCATGGCAAGGTCGACAGCAAAGGCGCGGCGCAGCTGGAAGTCGAACTGGAGTCGATCAACAGCGGCATCCCGCTGCGCGACGAGCGCATGCGCAATGAGCTGTTCGAGATCAAGACTTTCCCGGACGCGGTGATCAATGCGCAGATCAACCTGCAACCGATCAACGACCTGGCCCCCGGCGCGCAATACGAGCTGCGCCTGCCGCTGTCGGTGACCCTGCACGGCAAGACCCAGGCCTACAGCACCGAATTGCTGGCGACCCGCCTGGATGACCGACGCTTCCAGGTGGTCACCCTGGAGCCATTGGTGGTGCACGCCGAGGATTTCGATTTGCTGCCGGGGGTAGCCGCATTGCGCAAGGCCGCCGGGCTGTCGCAGATCAGCCTGTCGGTGCCGGTGGGTGCGGTACTGATTTTCACGGCGCGCTGACATGAGCGGCGCAGTGTTCCCGTGGCGCAGCGCCAACCGTTTCGAGCTGATGGTCGACGGCCCTAGTTTCTTCCCACGCATGCTGGAAGGTATCGCCCAGGCTGAGCAACAGGTGGCGCTGGAGCTGTATCTGGTGGAGGCGGGCGCGTGTGCCGAGGCGATGGTTCAGGCCCTGGTGGCGGCCGCCGAACGTGGCGTGCGCGTACGTTGCCTGTTCGATGACTACGGCAGCCTGGCGTTTACCCTGGGCCTGCGTCGGCGGTTGATCGATGCCGGGGTGGACCTGCGATTCTACAACCGCCTGAGCTGGCGCCGCTGGATGCGCAACCTCTATCGGGACCACCGCAAGCTGTTGTTGATCGACCAGACCATTGCCGTGGTCGGCGGCACCGGCGTGACGGATGAATTCTGGACGCCTGGGGAAGACACCGCCGATTGGCACGAAGTGATGGTGCAGATTCGTGGCCCGCTGGTGCTGGATTGGCAGGCGTTGTTCGACCGTCAGTGGCTGGCGAACGACGATCGTAGAGCCTGGAAACCGGCCACGCATTTTGGCCTGCCACGGTTGCCCAAGGTGCCAGCGACAGGACCGGGGCTGGGGCGTGTGGCCTATGCCGACGCCCGCCAGCATCGGGATATCTTGCAGTCACTGATCCGCGCGCTGAACAGCGGCCACCAGCGTATCTGGCTGGCCACGCCGTATTTCCTGCCGACCTGGAGCGTACGGCGTGCCCTGCGCCGGGCGGCGGGGCGCGGGGTGGATGTGCGTTTGCTGTTGACCGGGCCACGTACCGATCACCCGTCGGTGCGGTATGCCGGGCACCGTTACTACCCGCGTTTGCTCAAATCCGGGGTGCAGATCTTTGAATACCAGCCGTGCTTCCTGCACTTGAAAATGGTGCTGGTGGACGATTGGGTGAGCATTGGCTCGTGCAACTTCGACCACTGGAATCTGCGCTTCAACCTGGAGGCAAATCTGGAGGCGCTGGACCCGGAACTGACGTTGGCGGTGGCGGGGAGTTTCGAGCGGGATTTTGCCCTGAGCCAGGCGGTGAGCCTTGAGGCATGGCAGTCGCGGCCATTGTGGCGGCGGGTGAAGCAGCGGGTGTGGGGGTGGATTGATCGGTTGGTGGTCAACCTGCTGGACCGCCGCGGATAAGCCAGAATACCCCAATCAAATGTGGGAGCGGGCTTGCTCGCGAAAGCGGTGTGTCAGTCACCTGATGTATCAACTGATCCACCGCATTCGCGAGCAAGCCCGCTCCCACATTTTGACCGGGCAAGACTTTAGAGCAGTTCGAAGCTCTGCTGCTTCACATCCTGCGAATCCAACCCGATCTGCACATTGAACTCGCCCGGCTCAGCCGCAAACTTCAGTTGGGTGTTGTAGAACTTCAAGTCTTCCTCGGTGATGGTGAAGTGCACCGCGCGCTCTTCGCCCGCCTTGAGCATGATCTTCTGGAAGTTCTTCAATTCCTTCACCGGGCGGATCATCGAGCCGGCCACGTCCTGGATATACAGCTGCACCACGGTTTCACCATCGACCTTGCCGGTGTTTTTCACCACCACGGTGGCGTCGAGCTTGCCGGTCTTGTTCAGGGTGGTGGACGACAGCGCCATGTCCGACAGGCTGAAACTGGTGTAGCTCAAGCCGTAACCGAACGGAAACAGCGGCCCGGTGGTGTCATCGAAGTACTGCGAGGTGTAGTTGCCCGGCTTGCCCGGAGTGAACGGCCGGCCAATGCTCAGGTGGTTGTAGTAGGTCGGAATCTGCCCCACCGAACGCGGGAAGGTGATCGGCAGCTTGCCCGACGGGTTGTAGTCACCGAACAGCACGTCAGCGATAGCGTTGCCGCCTTCGGTGCCGGCGAACCAGGTTTCCAGGATTGCGTCAGCCTGTTCGTTCTCCTCGACAATCGACAGCGGACGGCCGTTCATCAACACCAGCACCAGCGGTTTGCCGGTGGCTTTCAAGGCCTTGATCAGGTCGCGCTGGCTCTGCGGGATGTTCAGGTCGGTGCGGCTCGACGATTCGTGGGACATGCCACGGGACTCGCCCACGGCGGCCACGACCACATCGGCGCCTTTGGCGGCCTTGACGGCTTCGTCGATCATGTCCTGGGACGAGCGCGGGTCATCCACTACTTCCGGGGCATCGAAGTTCAGGAAGTTGAGGTAGTCGACGACTTTCTTGTCGTTGGTGATATTGGCGCCACGGGCATAGATCACCTTGCCCTTGTCGCCGATCACGGCGTTCATGCCGTCCAGCAGGGTCACCGATTGCGCGGGTTTACCGGCAGCGGCCCAGCTGCCCATCATGTCGATCGGCGCCTTGGCCAGCGGGCCGACCAGGGCGATGGTCGCGTCCTTTTTCAGCGGCAGGGTGTTGTTCCGGTTTTTCAGCAGCACCTGGCTGCGGCGTGCCACGTCACGTGCGTCGGCGCGATGCAGGCGGCTTTCGGCGTAGGTGTCGGCCGGGTCATCCTCGGCCTTGCCGATGCGCAGGTACGGGTCGGCGAACAGGCCCATGTCGTACTTGGCGCCGAGCACTTCGCGCACGGCATTGTCGATGTCGCTCTGTTCGATCTCGCCGGACTTCAGCAGGCCGGGCAATTCCTTGCCGTAGAGCGAGTCGTTCATGCTCATGTCGATGCCGGCCTTGATCGCCAGCTTGGCGGCTTCACGCCCGTCCTTGGCCACGCCGTGCTTGATCAGCTCGAAGATCGCACCGTGGTCGCTCACGGCCAGGCCCTTGAAGCCCCAGTCCTTGCGCAGCAGGTCGTTCATCAGCCAGGTGTTGGCGGTGGCGGGTACGCCGTTGATCGAGTTCAGCGCAACCATCACGCCACCGGCGCCAGCCTTGATGGCGGCGTGGTAGGGCGGCAGGTAGTCCTGGTACATCTTGACCGGGCTCATGTCGACCACGTTGTAGTCGCGACCGCCTTCCACCGCGCCATACAGGGCGAAGTGCTTGACGCTGGCCATGATGCTGTCGGCCTTGGCCGGGCTGCTGCCCTGGAAGGCCTTGACCATCACTTCGGCAATGCGCGAGGTCAGGTAGGTGTCTTCGCCAAAGCCTTCGGAGGTACGGCCCCAGCGCGGGTCGCGGGAGATGTCGACCATCGGCGCGAAGGTGATGTCGAGGCTGTCGGCGGCAGCTTCCTGGGCGGCGATGCGCCCGGAGTGGCCGATGGCGTCCATGTCCCAGCTGGAAGCCAGGGCCAGGCTGATGGGGAATATCGTGCGGTGGCCGTGGATCACGTCATAGGCGAAGAACATCGGGATCTTCAACCGGCTGCGCATGGCTGCGTCCTGCATCGGACGGTTTTCCGGGCGGGTTATCGAATTGAAGGTGCCGCCGATGCGACCGGCGGCGATTTCCTTGCGGATCAGTTCGCGGGGCATTTCGGGGCCGATGCTGATCAGGCGCAATTGGCCGATCTTCTCATCAAGGGTCATCTGCTTGAGCAGGTCACTGACGAAGGCGTCCTTGTCCTTGAGCACTGCGGGCTTTGTTTCGGCTAATACGGAATGAGTGGCCAAACTGACAACAAGGCCCAGCAAACACAGCTTCTTCATGAAAATCCTTTCTCGCAGCCTTGGGACCGGAGAGCGTCTATTGTTGTTCGGGTGTTGTTCAGATAAATACCGCACACTTCTGAACTCTTATTGGCGCTGGGCATCTTTTAGCTGATTGGCACGATGCAATCCAGTGGGTGGTGGCGGATTATGCCCTAAGCCCGTGGCTAACGCGTCAGTCGGTAAATTTCATAGGTTTGGCAGGAGAAACACCATGCAAGCAGCACAAGGTTACCGTTGGGGCTGGAAGGCCGTGGCATTGATACTGGTGAGCACCGTGCTGAGCGGTTGCGGCATCAACAAGATCCCGACCCTGGACGAACAGGCCAAGGCGGCCTGGGCCCAGGTGCAGAACCAGTACCAGCGGCGCGCCGACCTGATCCCCAACCTGGTGGAAGTGGTCAAGGGCTACGCCGCCCATGAACAGGACACCCTGACGGCCGTGATCGAAGCGCGGGCCAAGGCCACCTCGATCCAGGTGGACGCCAGCACCCTCGACAATCCCGAGAAACTCAAGCAGTTCCAGCAAGCCCAGGACGGTTTGAGCGGTGCACTCAGCCGTTTGATGGTGGTGTCCGAGCGCTACCCGGACCTGAAGGCCAACCAGAACTTCCTGGCCCTGCAATCGCAGCTTGAAGGCACCGAAAATCGCATCGCCGTGGCCCGCCGCGACTTTATCCAGGCAGTGCAGGCCTACAACACCGAGATCCGCACCTTCCCTGGCCGCCTGTGGCACAGCGTGATGTACAGCGACTTGCCGGTCCGCGCCAACTTCGAGGCCACGAGTGCCGATGCCGATAAAGCGCCGCAAGTGAAATTCTGATGGGCAAGCGCGCTTGGCTGATGGCGGCGGTGCTGCTGGCCTTCAGCCTGACCGCCCAGGCCGCCCTGAATTTCCCGGCCCTGACCGGACGGGTGGTGGACAACGCCCAGATGATCGACCCGGCCGTGCGTGCGCAGCTGACCCAGCAGTTGCAGGCGCTGGAGCAGACCAGCGGCGACCAGATCGTGGTGGTCACCGTGCCCGACCTGCAAGGCGTGCCCATTGAAGACTTCGGTTATCAACTGGGCCGCGCGTGGGGCATCGGCCAGAAGGGCAAGGACAACGGCGCCCTGCTGATCGTCGCCCGGGATGAGCACAAGATTCGCATCGAAGTGGGTTATGGCCTGGAAGGCGTGCTCACGGATGCGCAGTCCTGGGTGATCATCAACCAGGTGATCGCCCCGGCGTTCAAGGCGGGCAACTACAGCAAGGGCATCAGCGACGGCGTGGCGGCGATGCTGCAGGTGGTGGGCGGCGATCCGCTGGCCGTACCGGCGCATGTGTCCGAGGCCAACTTCGCCAAGCAAAACCCGGGCATTTCCATTGGCCTGTTCATCCTGTTGCTGGCAGTGTTGTGGCTGTGCAATCGCATGGGCCTGCCCGTTGGCGCTATCCTGCTGGCGATTCTCAGCAGCGGTCGTGGC
>NZ_JBYSWF010000115.1:0-12961 GCF_058780865.1 Pseudomonas sp. GP01-A4 | reverse complement strand
GGTAGGCGGGGCCGCTATTGGAGGGACTCTGGGGGCTGCGCTCGGGAGACGTTTATGCGGGATAGTCATGGGGGTTGCGGTGAAAGGGCAGGGTGCGCTGGTCTGCGGGATCATCGGCGGTGCTGCCGGAGGTTATGCCGCCGGGAGTACGTTTGGGCGTGCCGGTGAATGGGGTGGAGAAATGATGGGTGACCTGATGTATCAGCCTGATGGGGCTTGATCATGTCTTATTATGATTTTTTCACTGTTACGTTGCTTTTATGGATGCTTATCAACTTGGGACTGTTGCTCTTCGTCGCGTACAGAAAACTCGATGAGTTGGAAAGCTATTTCACCGAAAACGAGGCCGTTCAACGCACCAAGCGTTTTTGGCGCAGGAATCTGCCGATCGACAAAACCATGCGAATGGTTGTGATCGTCGAGCTGCTGTCCATGCCAAAACGCCATTTGAAAAAGGGCGAGGTAACTGAGGCAGAGTTGACGTCCGTCCCCGTGGCCCTGAAGCGATGGGCAGTATGGCCCTATTACGGCGGAATGGTTTTGATGGTCCTGGCAATCATTTGGGAGGTCTGGTCCAAGCCATAGCCGAGGGGCTTTTTTTCGTTATTGCGCCAACGCCACCTTGAGTGGCAAGCGCGCCATACCGGTGTTTTTAAGCGAACCCAGATACAACCAGTCACCGTACTCACGTGCCGTGGTGACGGGCGAGTAGTTACCGCTGCTGCCATCCTGCAGGTTTGCGATGATCTTGCCGTTCACGTCCAGCCCGAGCACAAAGGCCTTACGCTCGATGGGCTTGGGCACCACCATCAGTGCCCGTACCATGATCTTGCGCATCAGCGGGTAGCCGGCAAAACCGTCGAGCAGCGGGTTGCGCGGTGAATACAAGGCAACCCAGAACCGGTCCTTGCCGTTGAAGCTGAGGTTGTCCGGCAGGCCCGGCAGGTTGTCGATAAACAGGTCGTGGACGCCGGCCTTGTCGCCCTTGAGCCAGTAGCGGCTGATGCGATAGGCGCCGGTTTCGTTGACCAGCACATAGTCTTCGTTCGGCCCCAGGGCCACGCCATTGGCGAATTGCAACTGGTCCAGCAATACCTCGGTGTGGCCGGTGCTGAAGTCATACCGTAGCAAACGGCCGTCACCGCCGTGCTCGATCACCGCCTCGCCGTCTTCCCCATAACCCCATCGGCTTGATGCATCGCTGAAGTACGCATAACGCCCGGCGGCGTCGACGGTGACGTCATCGACAAAGCCAAACGGCAGGCCGGCGGCGCTGGTGGCCAGGGTGGTGAGATTGTGCTGGGTGTCGAGGGCGAGCAGGCCCTTGATCCCATCGGCAATGATCAACCGCCCGTCCGGATGCAGGGCCAGGCCCAGGGGGCGACCCTGGGTGTTGGTCAGCTCTTCGAGAACGTGGCTTTCGGGGGCCGTGCGGATGATGCGCCCGTCATGCAGGCCGGTGATGAGGAACCCTTTGCCATCCAGCAACAAGGCTTCGGGCCCGGCGATGTCCTGGGCGCCGGTTCTTTTCACGTCCTTGAGGCGCTGGTTTTCGGCGTAGGGCCCGTCCTTCAGGGATGGCGCCTTGGGCGGCGACCAGTTGACCGGTTGCACTTTGGTGGGCATCAGCAGCAGGAAGGCGACGATGGCGGTCAGGATCAGCAGGACCAGACGACCAACGTTGCTTGGACGGGTACTCATGACGATTCCTGGTGATCAGTGGTGGGCGGTTCCCAATGCAGGGTGCCGAACAGGTAGTCCATCAGCGGCAGGACAATGTTGAAGTTGCGTCCCTGCATCAGTTCGCGCCGGTGATGCAGGGCGTGCAGGTGGTGCATCTGGCGGATCCACGGCAGGCGGGCCACGGGGTGGTCGGGGGGCAGGTGTTCGCAGGCGTGGAAGAATTCATAGAGCAGGTAGCCGAGGATCATGCAGCCGGCGAACAGGCCGGCGATGTTGGGGTTGAGGTGTTTGAGCAACCACCAGGCGGGGAGGGTCACGGCCAGGCTGTGGACCAGGATGAGCCAGGCGGGGAACAGGATGACACGCCAGTCTCGAGGGCTGTCGTAGGTCATGTGATCGGGGGTGAAGAAGCTGTGGTGGTCGCCGGTGTGGCGGGCGTAGAACAGGCGGGCGAAGGTGTGTTTGTGATGGCCCAGGTGACGGTGGACGAGATAGATACACAGGTTGAAGAAAATCAGGGTGAGGGGGATGGCCAGCCATTCCAATAGCTGTATTTGCCGGGTGGTGGACCAGAACAGGCTGATGCAGAGCAGGCCGTAGCCGAAAACGAAACCAGCGTGGAGCCACGGGTTGTAGCAGGGGTGGATGCTGGCGCGGTAGGTGGTGCGGAAAGCCTCGGTGGGGTGAGTCATTGGGGGAGCTCGGTGTTGTTTTTGTTTGGGATGAGCGTAGTCGGGATTGGCGCATCTATCCTGTCGCCATAAAAATACTGTACATGCATACAGTTATGTCCTACATTCCATCCCAGGTGACCGGATGTCGCCGATCACCTGAGCTTCAATTTTTTAACTATGGATGGATAAAAAATGAAATCGAAAAAAGCGTTCATGCTCGGAGCCGCCATCGCGGCGTCCTGCTTCGTTTCGGCCTGCGCCCTGGCCGAACAATCTCCTGCACACTTGACGCCGCAACCGTTGCAGCAAGCCGTGCAACAAGCCCTCAAGAGTGGCGGCAACGTCACGGCGCAGAAGGCGTCGGCTGCCTTCCTGGACAAAATCAAAACCTCGCAGCAGCTGAAAAAGCCGGTGCAGGCTGCCAAGGCCTTGAGCGGGGTTGTGGTCGCCGAGCCTGTACAGGTAGATAGCGCCAAGGTGGATGCCCAGGCCGTGGCGGCCCAGGCGTTCACGCCGCTGTGCCAGACCCTCGGTATCAACCAGATGTATAACCTGGACGGTGTGCAAACCGGCAACGATGTCTGCTACCACTTCAACGTGCCCCAAAAGGCACGGGCGACAGTGATGCTGGTAGGGCAGAGTGCTGCCACCAACATGTCCCTGACCCTGTTCCAGGACGACGGCCAGAACAACATCACTTCTCTCGGCACGTCGGATAACCCGGGCAATGCCAACGAGGTGTTGGCTGGCGTACTGCCACCTGGCGACTACTACTGGTTCATGCATGCCAATTCGGCTGACGGTTCGCCGTTCAGTTTCGGCGTGGATATCAACATGACGATTGACGATTTCGAGCCTAACGACAGTTTCGAAACGGCTTATCAACTGCCGGATACCCTGAACTACGTCACGGGTAACTCCGACACTGCGACCGATGAAGACTACTTCTCCTTCAAGGCCCTGCGCGGGCAGAAGGTCAGTGCCTATTTCGACGGTGTGAACGAGAGCGATCGGGGCCAGTGGATTTCCGAGTATTTTGACGGCGTCAAATGGATCCCGATCAGCCCCAAGGCGAAAATCACCTGGCCAACGCCATCGGTTAATGGCGTGGTGAGCGTACGGGTGCGGCCTAACCCGGCCGCAACCTGGAAGGCTACGGCGCGCTACAAGCTGTCGCTGGGCTCCACACCCGAGGTGTTGAGCCACAGTGTGCAAGGTGACAACGTGGTGCGGATCCCGGCTTCGGCCAATGACTACGATCCGTTCATGACCACCCAGGCGGCACGTGACTTGAGCTGGGCCGTGACCTGGGCCGACAGCACCGGTAAACGCCTGCAGGGATTGACCCCGTATCTGCAACTCGACAAGCACGTCAACCGTAATACCTACCTGCCGGTGTACATCCCTTACTACGGTTCGGTAACCGGCGTGTCGGGCGCGGCATCCGGTACGGTCAACCTGGGCAACTGCGCGGGTGAGGCGACTGTCAGGTATGTGTCCTACGACTCGGGTTACAAAAATACCTGGGAGACCAACTACAACTTCGCCGTCTGGCGCCTGCGCATCGAGGAGTACCCGGATGTCGGCGTGGGTGGCGACGCTACCCCGGTCAGCATGGCTCATATCTGCAGCCAGCGCGTGATCTCCAGTGAACGGTGATCAACCCTCCGCTTGATCCGTAACCCCGGCGCCAACTCTTCGGGTTGGCGCCCTCAGCAACCCTTCAAACTGCGCCTGAACCCGCCCTTCGTCGCAATGCGCCACATTAAATCGCATGAAATCCCGCAACCCCGGCTCATACCCGAACAACGCCCCCGGCGCCAACACCATCCCGCGTTTCAACCCGGCTTCAGCCAGCCGCTCACCATTTACCCCCGCCGGCAACCGCGCCCAGATAAACATCCCGCCCTCAAATCCCATCGGCAATTCACACCCGCAACGCCGCAGCCACTGCTCAACCCGCCCACCGGCCTCCAGCAGCCGCTGAACCATGCGCTTGCGATGCCGGGCATACCCACCCTCACTCAGCAGCCGATACACAATCTGTTCGAACAGCTCGGACGTTATGCCGCCGCTCATCAACTTCATATTGGTCAGATTCGCCGCCAATTGCGGCGCCGCCACCACATAACTGACCCGCGCATTCGCCGTCAGCACCTTCGAAAACCCCGACAGGTACGTCACCTGCTCCAATCCCGCCAAAGTCGCCAGGCGCGGCGGCGGGTTAGGGTGCAAATCCCCGTAAAGATCATCCTCAACGATATGGCAGCGATACTCCCGGGCCAGTTGCAACAACCGAAACGCCTGGCTCGGACTGAATGAATGCCCGGTGGGGTTATGCAACACGCTGGTGGTCAGGTACAGGCTCGGACGATGCTCCGCCAACAACTGCTCCAGCGCGACAAAATCAAAACCATCAGGCCGCCGGGCGATCGTCACCACCTTGACCCCATGCAACGCCAGGTTCGCGTGGAAGTTGAAATAACACGGTGCATCCAGCAGCACCGTGTCCCCGGGCCGCGCCAGCAGGCGCATGAGCATGTCCAGGCCTTGCACCGTGTTGGGCGTGGTGATGATTTGTTCCACCGGCACCGACAACCCTTCACCGTGCAGTTTCTGTTGCAGCGCCTGGCGCAACGGCAGCAGGCCCGCCGGGGTGCCCAGCCCGGCGATGCGCAGGGTAGGGGCGCGGACTGCGCTGCGCATGGCCTGGCGCAGGGCTTCGGAATCCAGCCAGTCTTCCGGCAGATGGCCGCCGCCGGGGCGCAGGTCGCCCTGGGCCATGGCCAGGGGGCGGCGCAGTACGCTGAGCAAGTCCTGGGGCAGCAAGTCGACCCAGGTGCTGGACGACGGCTGTGCCAGGCTGCTGGCGACAAAGTGCCCGCGGCCCTGGCTGGAGGTCAGGAGGTGACGCCCGCGCAGGCGATCCAGCGCTTCATTCATGGTGAATTTTCCGACGCCCAGCAAGGCTCCCAACTCACGCACCGAAGGCAGTTTGCTGCCAGCGGCCAATTCGCCTTGCTCGATCGCATGGGCCAGGGCATCGACGATCTGCTGCACCTTCGGTGCTCGGTCATGAAACTGAATCGCAGGAATGGGCATCACACTGTCCTTAAGTTTGCCGCCAACTTCACCGGTAAAGTCTGCGCGTATATCCGTAGAGTTTACCTGCCTGTGGCGGCACGTGCGCCCTAGACTGCAAGCCCTCTTTCCTGCTGTGAAATTCCACGCCATGGCCACCGCGCTGACGCTGTCTTCGTTTTTGTATTTCCTGCTGCTGTGCACCACCCTGGCCTTCAGCCCCGGGCCCATGACCTTGTTGTTGCTCAGCCTCGGCTTGAAGGACGGCCTGCGCCGCTCCCTGCCGGCGCAGTTCGGGGCGAGTGTTTCCTACCTGGTGTCGATCCTGATCTTTGCCGTGGGTTTTTCCGAGCTGATCAAGGATTACCCGCTGATCACCCGGATCATCCAGGTGGTAGGCGTGGCCTACATCCTTTACCTGGCCTACAAGCAATGGACCAGCAGCGGAGTGACCATCAAGACCAACGATGCAACCCCGGAAAATGCCCGCAGTCTTTTCGGCAAGGGCCTGCTGACCGGGTTGTCGAATCCCAAGGCGATCATTCTGTTCAGCGCGGTATTCCCGCAGTTCGCCGCCATCGGCCAGGGCAGTGCCGCCGCCGACATCGCGATCCTCGGCCTGACCTTCCTGCTGCTGCAATTTGCCAGCGGCTGCCTGTATTGCTACTTCGGCCAGCGCATCAAGCACGTGCTGGAAAACCCCAAGCGCCGGGTGTTGCTGCAACGGGCCACGGCGGTGTTGCTGCTGGGGGTGGCGCTGATGTTGGCCCGGGGCTTTTCCAGCTGAAGGTCAGCTTATGAGCGGTAGTGGCGATCTGCCGGTGCCCTGATAGACTTCGGGCATTCATCCAGGATCAAGCCAGACATGCCAGCCGCAGGAGGAAACGGACTTTCGCTCGCTTCACGCTTGTACAAGTCGCGCACCCTGGGGTTGACCCTCGGGTTTGTCTGTGTGGCCGCCGCCATCTACCCGCTGGATAAATCCGCTTGTGTCTGGGGAGTGATGATCGCCAATGCCTTCATCTGGCCGCATGTGGCCTACCAATGGTCGCGGCACTCGAAAAACTCCCTGCGCTCGGAACACCGCAACCTGCTGTTCGACTCGTTTTGCGGCGGGTTCTGGGTTGGCGCCATGCAGTTCAACCCGCTGCCCAGCGTGACCACCTTGTCGATGATGACCATGAACAACGTCGCCATCGGCGGCCCGCGCTTCATGCTCGCCGGTTGGGTGGCCCAGGCGCTGGGCATCGGCGCCTCGATGCTGGTGTTCACTCCGGCGGTGACCGCCCTCACCAGTGAAGTGCAGCTCTACGCCTGCCTGCCGATCCTGATGCTGTATCCCCTGGCGCTGGGCTGGATCTGTTACCGGCAAGCGATCACCCTGGCCCGGCACAAGCGCGAGTTGCTGGCCCTGAGCCGCACCGACAGCCTGTCGGGCCTGCTCAACCACGGCGCCTGGAAAGACCACCTGGAAATCGAGTTCCAGCGCTGCCGCCGCGACCAGCAGGGCGCCGCCATCGCGCTGATCGACATCGACCACTTCAAGACCATCAACGACACCTACGGCCATGTCACCGGCGATATCGTGCTGCGTCAATTGAGCAAAGTGCTGCGCCAGAACCTGCGGGCCACTGACCTGGCCGGGCGCTACGGTGGCGACGAATTCTGCGTGATCCTGCCGGACATGCCCCTGAACCGCGCCACCGAGGTGATGGACGCCCTGCGTGATCGCTTCAACTCCCTGGCCTACGCACAGGACCCGACCTTGCGCGCCAGCCTGAGCATCGGCCTGGCGCCATACCGGCCGGCACACGCCGACGCCACCAGTTGGCTGAACGATGCCGACCAGGCCTTGTACGAGGCCAAGAGCAGCGGGCGCAACCGGGTCAGTTCGGTGCAGGGAAGTTGGCTGAGGTCGATCTGAGGATCAACAAATCGGTGTTTGTCAGGTAGGGTGGAGCGCTACCTTCCAACAAAAACAAGGATCGGTTCATGCTCTTCAACTTCCCGCGTACCTTGCTGGCGGCCACCCTGGCGCTGTCTTTCGCCATGCCGGCCTTCAGCGCCGAACCCCACAAACAGATCCAGGCCGATTCCGAGCAGTACAAGGCCGAGGCCTTGAAACTGCTGGAGCGCCTGGTGAATATCGATTCGGGCTCCGGCTACGAGCCGGGCCTGACCCAAGTGCGTGACATCGCCGTCGATGAGCTCAAGCAACTGGGTTTCAGCATCCAGCTGGTGCCGGATGCCGCCGCTCATAACAGCCATGTCATCGCCACCCTCAAGGGCACCGGCAAGGCCAGGATCCTGCTGATGGCCCACATGGACACTGTGTTCAAGGAAGGCTCGGCGGCTGCCCGGCCGTTCCACATTAAGGACGGCCGCGCCTATGGCCCGGGCGTAATGGATGACAAGGGCGGCATCGTCGCCGGCATCTACGCCTTGAAAGTCCTGAAAAGCCAGGGCTTCAAGGACTACGCACAAATCACCTTCCTGCTGGACGCCAGCGAAGAAACCGGCACCGACGGCGCGTCCGAGCTGATCCGCAACACCGCCAAGGGCCACGACGTGACGCTCAACCTGGAACCAGGTCGCCCGGCCGATGGCCTGGTGGTATGGCGCAAAGGCAGCGCCACCGCCGTGGTCGAGGTCAAGGGCAAGGCCGCCCACGCCGGCGTCGCCCCGGAATTGGGGCGCAACGCGGCGATGGAAGCGGCGCACCAGATTCTGCAACTGGGCAAGCTGGGGGATGCCGAGAAGAAAACCACCATCAACTTCACCGTGATCAACTCCGGCGACCGGGTCAACGTGATCCCCGACCAGGCCACCGCCAAGGCGGATGTACGGGCGGCGTTGCCGGAAGAGTTTGACCGGATCGAGAAAGACCTGGCACGGGTCTCGGCCAACAAGCTGATCCCCGAGACTGAAGTGACCACCAGTTTGCACCGTGGCCTGCCGCCGATGCCGCAGACGCCGGAGTCGGACAAGCTGGTGGCGATTGCCCAGGGGATTTATGGCGAGTTGGGGCGCAAGCTGACCATTGAGGGCAGCGGCGGGGCGGCGGATGCGAGCTTGTCGGCTGGCGTGGGTACGCCGACCCTGGACGGGTTCGGGATTGTCGGGGGCAATATCCATACGCCGGAGGAATATGCCGAGGTGGAGAGCGTGGCGCCGCGGATTTATCTGCTGAGCCGGATGATTATGGAACTCTCCAAGCGCTGACTTAAAAACGCCACACCTCTAAATGTGGGAGCGGGCTTGTGTGGGAGCGGGCTTGCTCGCGAATGCGGTCTATCAGTCGACATCTGCTTATCTGGTACACCGCTTTCGCGAGCAAGCCCGCTCCCACATTGGTTTGTGGTGTTGGTTGGATCAGGTTGCAGTCACCACTTCCCGGGTCTTCTCCCGCCCCAACACCAGACTGCACAACGCCGGCAAGAACAGCAACGTCAACACTGTCCCCACCAGCACCCCGCCAATCAACACATACGCCAGCGACGACCAGAACACCGACAATGTCAGCGGAATAAACGCCAACGCCGCCGCCAGCGCGGTCAGGATCACCGGGCGTGCCCGGCGCACCGTGGCCTCGATGATCGCCTCGCGAATCACCATGCCCTGGTCCTGGTTCTGCCGAATCTGGTCGGTAAAGATCAGCGTATTGCGCATCAGGATCCCGCCAATCCCGATCAGCCCCAATATCGCGTTGAACCCGAACGGCTGGTTGAACAGCAGCAACGTCGGCACCGCTCCGATCAGCCCCAGCGGCGCGGTGGCGAACACCATGAACATCACCCCGAACGAACGCACCTGGAACATGATCACCGTCAACGTCAGCAGGATCATGATCGGGAACAGTGCCGCCAGCGCCACGTTGGCCTTGGCGCTTTCTTCCACCGGGCCGCCGATGACGATCTGATACCCGGCCGGCAGCTTGGCGATCAAGGGTTGCAGGTCCTTGTACACCGCCATTTCCACGTCTGGCGGCTGGGTGCCGTCGACAATATCGGCGCGCACTTCCACGGTCAGCGCACGGTTGCGGCGCTTGAGGATCGGTTCTTCCATCACCGCCTGGAAATGCCCGACCTGGGCCAATGGCACCGAGACGCCGGCACTGTTGGTCAGGGTCATATTGTCCAGGTTGCCGAGGTCTTCGCGCTGGCTGCCCTGGGAGCGGGCAACCACTGAAACGGTGCGATTGCCTTCGCGCACTTCGGTAATCGGGTTGCCGCTGAGCAACGCGTTGAGCTGGGATTTCACCCCGTCGGGGGTAAAGCCCAGCAGGCGCAGGCGGTCCTGGTCGAGTACCAGGCGGTAACTGCTGGCGCGCTCGCCCCAGTCGAGGAAGCTGTCCCGCGTGAGTGTGTTGGCGGCGACCACTTGGCGCACGTCTTCAGACAGGCTGCGCAGCACATTCAGGTCGGGACCGGACACGCGAAACACCACCGGGAAGGGCACCGGCGGGCCGAATACCAACTGGGTGACGCGCACCCGCGCCGATGGAAATTCGCCGGCCGCGATGCGTTCAGCCATGCGTTTTTTCAGGCTGTCCCGGGCATGGGCGTCGGCGGTCTGCACGATCAACTTGGCGAAGGCCGGGTCTGGCAGCTCAGGGTTCAGCGACAGGAAAAACCGCGGTGCACCACCGCCGACATAGGTGTCGACCATCACGGTTTGCGGCTCCTCCATCAGCGCCTTTTCCACCTGCGCCGCTACCGCCTCGGTGCTTTTGAAGGCGCTGCCCGGTGGCATGTACACCTCCAGAATCAGCTCGGAACGGTCGGAGTTGGGAAAGAACTGCTTCTTCACCACGCCCATGCCCAGGCCACACAGCACAAAGGCCGCCACCACCAACCCGGTGACCAGCCAGCGTCTGCGCACGCAAGCGTCCACCAGGCGCCGCAGTTTCTGGTAATAGCGCCCGGCGTAAATTGCATCGTGGCCGCCGACAACCGGCTCGATGTGCGGCAACAGCTTGACCCCCAGGTACGGGGTGAACACCACCGCCACCAGCCACGACGCGATCAGCGCAAAACCGACGATCCAGAAAATATTCCCGGCATACTCACCGGCCCCCGAGCGGGCAAAACCCACCGGCAGGAAGCCGATAATCGTCACCAGGGTGCCGGTGAGCATCGGCGCGGCGGTGGAACTCCAGGCGAAGGTGGCCGCGTGGATCCGGTCAAAACCTTCCTCGAGTTTAACCACCATCATCTCGATCGCAATGATCGCGTCGTCCACCAGCAGGCCCAGGGAAATGATCAACGCGCCCAGGGTCACCCGGTCGAATTCGCGGCCGGTCATCAACATGATCACAAACACGATCGACAAGGTCAGCGGCACCGCAGCGGCCACCACCAGCCCGACCCGGAACCCCAGGGCCAGCAGGCTGATGACCATCACCACCGCGAGGGCGACGAAGAACTTCAGCATGAACTCGTTGACCGCCAGGCTGATGTTTTTCGCCTGGTCGGAGACCTTGGCGAAGTTGACCCCCAGCGGCAGGTCGGCCTGGATTTTCGCTTCCTGAGCCTTGAGAGCCTTGTCCAGTTCCAGGCCGTTCCAGTGCTTCTCCATGATCACCCCGAGCATCAGCGAGGGGTCGCCCTGATGACGGATACGGTAGCTGGGCGGGTCTTCATAACCTCGGCTGACGGTGGCCACATCGGCGATGCGCAGCAGCTTGCCGTTGGCTTCCAGCGGGACGTTTTCGATCAGCGCCAGGCTGTCGAAGGCCCCGTCGATGCGGATATAGGCGCGTGCCCCGGCGGTCTCGACAAAGCCTGAAGGCGCCACGGCATTCTGGGCGGCGAGGGCGGCGAAGATCTGCTCGGGCTTGATGCCCAAGGTGGCCAGGCGCTCATAGGAAAACTCGACGAAGATCCGCTGCGCCTGTTCGCCGAGGATATTGACCTTCTTCACTCCCGGCAGATTGAGCAGGCCCTGGCGCATGTCCTCGGCCATTTGCACCAGTTGCCGGTGGGGCAGGTGTTCGGCCTCCAGCGCGTACAGGGAAAAGTATACGTCGGAGTATTCATCGTTGAAAAACGGCCCGATCACCCCCTTGGGCAACTTCGCGGCTTCGTCGCTGAGCTTTTTGCGGGTCTGGTAGAACAGGTCCTGGATCTCGCTGGGACGGGTGGACTCCAGGTACGTCATGCGCATCGAGACGAAGCCCGGTTGGGCGATGGTTTCGACGCGGTCGTAATAGTCCAGCTCCTGCAGGCGTTTTTCCAGGCGGTCGGCCACTTGCTCCTGCATCTCTTGCGCGGTGGCGCCGGGCCAGGCGGCGGTGATGGTCATGACCTTGACGGTGAACGAAGGGTCTTCGGCGCGCCCCAGTTTGCCAAAGGCAAAGACCCCGGCGGCGAGGATCGCGATGATCAGGAACAGCGTGACCGCGCGATGCTTGACCGCCAGTTCGGAGAGGTTGATCCCGCGCATTATCAGTGTTCCTGCTGACGGTTGAGGGCCAATACCTGGGCCGGCAACAGGCGTACCGCGTCACCGCTGTGCAGCAGGTGCGCGCCGAGGGCGACGACTACTTGGCCGGGGTCCACGCCACTGTCCAGCAACGCGTCCTCCTGGCCGAGGCTGGCGACGTTGACCGGGGCGAAGCTGACCTTGTCATCGGCGCCAATCACCCACACACCGGTGCCTTTGCCGGCATCCTGCAGCGCCCCGATGGGCACGCGGGTCTGTTGCGCCTGGCCGTTACCTTGCAGGCGCACGGTGATGGTCGAGCCGAGAGCGAAGCGGTCGACGGGGCCATGCAATACATAGCGGGCCCGGTAGGTGCGGGTGGTCGGGTCGGCGCTGGCAGACAGCTCGCGCAACGTGGCGGTCACTGCTTGCTCAGGGGCGCCGAAGGGGAACGCCAGGGCTTTTTGCGAAGCCTGGTCGCGCTGGTTTTCCGGCAGGTTGGCGATGGCTTCCCGGGCGCCGTCGTGAGCCAGGCGCGCCACCACTTGCCCCTCGGCGACCACTTGGCCGCGGTCCACCCGTACGTCGGTGATGATGCCGTCGCTGTCGGCCCTGAGCACCGAGTAGGTGCGGCGGTTTTCGATCTGGCTGGCGTCGGATTGCGCGGAGGCCAGCTCGGCTTCGGCCACCCGCAGGTTGGTGGCGGACTGGTCGAAAATCTGCCGCGACACGGCGCCGGTATTGGCCAGGCGTTGGTAGCGGGATTCATCGTCCCGGCGTTGGCGCAATTGCGCCTGGGCCGCATTGACGCGGTTTTTTGCCGAACGCAGGGCCAGTTCGAAGTCGCCGATATCCAGCACCAGCAAGGTGTCGCCACGGTTGACGTGCTGGCCGGGATCAACCTTGCGCTCGATCACCTTGCCGCTGACGCGAAACCCCAGGTCACTTTCCGTGCGCGCGGCCACTACGCCGGTGTAGGCGCTTTGCTGGCTGCCGGCGGCTTCGACCTTGGCGGCCAGCACCGGGCGGGGCAGGGGCGCTTCGGCGACGGGGTCGGCCTTGTTATTGCAGCCACTGAGTACCGCCAGCAGGGCCAGGGG
>NZ_JBYSWF010000114.1:0-13444 GCF_058780865.1 Pseudomonas sp. GP01-A4 | reverse complement strand
ATTTAGCCGCGCCGGGCCATGGATGGCCCGTCGCGGCGGCCCGCGGAGCCGTGCCGGAGTGCGGGCATGCCGAGCCTGGGCGAGGCACCGAGTGGTGGGGCAAAGCGTTTTTTGGTTACTTTTTTAGGCGTTTGTAAAAAAGTGACTCGCTGTAAGAGCGAAACCATAAGTAGCCGTTACCGCAGCAACGGATATGTACACAAATCAAAAAATCCAAAACAAAAAAAAGGCGACCGAAGTCGCCCAAAATGCCTTGCGTGCTCATGTATCCGAAAAGACCTAAGGCCTCTTACGCTTATTAGCGTCTTTCCAGATAAAAATTCCAAACCCTACAAAGAACATCACCATGAGGCCAACCGTCAGCACTCCGGCAAACACCACATTATCGAAAAACATGACCGGCCTCCTGCACTTGCCCTGTTGCGATAGGGCTAAGTTAACCAAGAAGACGAAAGAAGAAATTGACGAGGATCAATGTCGCCCGCGACGGAGCGTAAAGAAGGGAAATAACTGACCTGCATCAAACGATGCAGGCTATATCAACGCTTTTTCGGTTTGCTTTTCGGCTTTTTCTTGGGCTTCCCCAACGGCATCGCCTGTTCAAACGCCTGGCGCACTTCATTCAGTCGCTTGTCATTCAGATCATGAACACGTTTGGCCCGTTCGGCATTCAGGTCAATCAGCTTGTCATCGTCACTCATGGCTTGGCTTACGTAATGGCTTGGATGCCCCAATAATGCGTCCTGCGCCAATCCCGCGTAAACAAAATCGATGTCATCCCGCGCATTTGCCCGCAAAATCCCCCCATCCCACCCCCTCACACAGAGCGTTCGACGTGGCACTGCACAAGGACCTTCCCCCACTCCTGGCCCTGCGCGCCTTTGAGGCCGTGGCCCGGCATTTGAGTTTTATCAAGGCCGCCGCCGAGCTGTCAGTGACCCAAAGCGCCCTCAGCCATCAAGTGCAGAAACTCGAACAGCACCTGGGCAAACCGCTGTTTATCCGACGCACCCGCGCCATCGATCTGACCGAAGACGGCCAACACTACTACGACCAGATCCGCCCCGCCCTCGACACCATCGCCGCCGCCACCCGCCAGCAGCAAACACCGCCCGCCACCAGCGTACTGCGCGTCGGCCTGCTCGCCTCGTTCGCCACCTTGTGGCTGGCACCGCGCCTGGCGGGGTTTCTCAGCCGCTACCCACACATCCAGGTGGAGTTGGTGCCGGCGATTCAGCTGGCAGATGTCGCCGCCGCCGAGGTCGACCTGGCGATTCGCTACGGCAAGGGCGACTGGACCGACGTGCAGGCCACGCGCCTGATGAGCGAAACACTGTCACCCGTCTGCAGCCCGGCGTTCAAGGCCAGCCAACTGGCCAATGGCCCGCTGCTGATGGCCACCTCGCACCGCCCTTTCGAGTGGACCGACTGGTCCCGGCATTATCAGGTGGATGTGGAGCACTACCCCAAGGCGCTGCTGCACGACTACAACATCGTGGTCGAAGCCGCCGTCGCCGGCCAGGGCATCGCCATGGGCCGTCACCGCCTTATCGAACGCAGGCTCAAGGAGGGCACATTGGTGGAGGCCTTCGACTGGCCGCCCTATCAAAGCGAGATCGGTTACTGGCTGATTGCCCCGCATGGCGAAACCAGCACGGCGGCCGCTTGTTTCAGTGAATGGCTGCGGGAAATCTGCGCTGACGCATGAGTTATTTCGATACGTCGAGTTAAATCTATCCGTTTGTCGGCGAAAATCGCCCCGCCCATGCTGAAGACTCTTTCCAAGAGGATTCACCATGAGCCACTCCATCTCGCAACGCGTACAAGCCCTCGGCCTGAGCCTGCCGACACCCAGCCAGCCGATTGCCAACTACGTCAATTACGTGATCAGCCAGAACCAGCTGTTCATCTCCGGCCAAATCCCGCTGCTGGACGGCAAACCCACTTATATCGGAAGACTCGGCGAATCCATCAGCGAAGACGAAGGCGCCAAGGCCGCCGAACTCGCAGCGCTGGGCCTGCTGGCACAATTAAGCGATGCCCTGGGCGATGACCTGTCGCGACTGGTGCGCATCATTCGGTTGGGCGTATTTATCGCCAGCAGCGGTGATTTCCAGCGCCAGGGTGCAGTCGCCAATGGCGCTTCGAACTTGCTGGTCAACGCCCTCGGCGACAAAGGCCGGCATGCCCGTACGGCCGTGGGCGTCGCCAGCTTGCCGGGCGGCGTAGCCGTGGAGATCGACGCGATTTTCGAGTTGCAGCCGTGACTGCGCTGTCCCTGACCGAGGTCCGGGAGCTGCGGGACGAAACGCCGGGCTGCCAGTCCGGCATCGTCCACTTCAACCACGCCGGGGCCTCCCTGCCCAGCCAAGGGACGCTCGATGCAATCATTGACCAGTTGCAGCGCGAAGCCCGCGACGGCCCGATGGAGGCCGGCGAACACGGCGCACTGCTGACAGAAAAAGCCCGTCGCGCCGCCGCGCAACTGCTCAATGCGCCCGTGTCATCGATTGCCTTCGCCAGCAGTGGCTCGACCGCCTGGAGCATGGCGTTCCAGGCGTTGGGCCCGTGGCAGCCAGGCGACCGCATTCTGGTGGGCCGCCACGAATGGGGCGGCAACCTGGCGAGCATGCAGACGGCCGTGCAATCGGGTGCACAAGTAGAAGTGATCCCCTGCGATGAAACCGGCGCGGTATCCATCGCCGGCCTGGAAGCCATGCTCGACGCCCGGGTGCGGTTGATCGACCTGACCTGGCTCCCCGCCAACAGCGGCTTGATCAACCCGGCCGAGGCCATCGGCGCGTTGGCCAGGCGTCATGGCATTGCCTATTTCATCGACGCCGGGCAAGCCATCGGCCAGGTGCCGGTGGATGTGCAAGCGCTGCACTGCGATGTGCTCAAGGGCGCCGGGCGCAAGCATCTGCGCGGCCCACGGGGGACCGCCCTGCTCTATGTGCGGCCGGACTTTCTCGAGCGCTTGAACCCGGCCCAACGCGATGTGTTTTCGGCGCCCTGGAGCCCTGCGGGATTTGACTTGCGCAACGACGCCCGGCGCTTTGAAACCAGCGAAGTGTCGTTCGCCTTGCTGGCAGGCCTGGGCAATGCGTTGCTGGAGGTCAATCGATTGGGGGTCGAGCGGGTCCGCGAGACGGTCCGGCTGTTAAGCGACACAATCCGTGAACAATTGCGCCGAATCGACGGGATTACCTTGCATGACCTAGGAACCAGCGCAAATCAGTCCGGCCTGATCGCGTTCAACCTGGCCGGCTGGGACGCCTTCGAGCTCAAGCGCCGCCTGGGCCTCAAGCGGATCAACATCGGTGCCAATGGCGTGCCCTACACTCCACTGGACATGCAGGCCCGCGAGCTGGACAGCGTGGCGCGAATCTCCGTGAGCTACCTCAATACGGCGCAAGACATCGAGCAACTGATCGCCGCCCTGCGCGAACTGCGGGATTAAACCTCGACGTCCACCCACAAGCCTTGCCGTGGTGCGTCTTCAATCAACGGCACCACCGGCACGGTGTTGTCGGCGTTGAGTTCGTCACCGGGAACAGCCAGGTGCTCCTGCGAGTCTTCATCGGCTTCGCGGCGACGCTTTTGCTGTTCCTGCTGGCGACGTTGCTCCTCGCGCAGCAGCAAAGCCGCTTCCTCGGGATCGCGCTTTTGCAAGTCGATGGTACTTTCGTTGGAGCCTGGCTGAACCGGCGCCACGGGCGGGATATCCGGCTTCTGGCGCACCGGGTCAAGCTGCGACGTGACCGGCACAACACTCAAGGGCAGCATGGGTGGCAGCATATTATTAGTCTCCTGTTCAGCAGACTGTCGGCTGCGTGGGTGACGACTTGAGCGTCAAGCCGCCAACTTGTGAACCAATCGTCATCTATCCGACGAAGATACCGCCCTTTTTCTTGCCGCTTGTAGCTTAAAGCTCGAAGCTGCACCTATTCCTTTTGGTCTGGAAGCCGTGTTCCGTTAGAATAGTCGGCTTTTTCACGGCGGGAGTCAGGCAGCATGGCGCAGCAGTATCAACCGGGGCAACGCTGGATTAGTGACAGCGAAGCAGAGCTGGGGTTAGGCACCGTTCTGGCACAGGACGGCCGCTTGTTAACCGTGCTCTATCCGGCCACTGGCGACACTCGCCAGTATGCGCTACGGAATGCGCCCCTCACTCGCGTGAGGTTTTCGCCGGGTGACACCATCACCCATTTCGAAGGCTGGAAAATGACCGTGCAAGAAGTCGACGACGTCGACGGCCTGCTGGTCTACCACGGCCTCAATGGGCAGAACGAGCAGGTCACCCTGCCGGAAACCCAGCTCTCGAACTTCATCCAGTTCCGCCTGGCCAGCGACCGTCTGTTCGCCGGCCAGATCGACCCGCTGCCCTGGTTCTCCCTGCGCTACCACACCCTGGAACACACCAGCCGCCAGTTGCAGTCCTCGCTCTGGGGCCTGGGCGGCGTGCGTGCGCAACCGATCGCGCATCAATTGCACATCGCCCGTGAAGTTGCCGACCGTATCGCGCCGCGGGTTCTGCTGGCGGACGAAGTGGGCCTGGGCAAGACCATCGAAGCCGGCCTGGTGATCCATCGCCAGTTGCTGTCGGGTCGCGCCAACCGCGTGTTGATCCTGGTGCCGGAAAACCTCCAGCACCAGTGGCTGGTGGAAATGCGCCGCCGCTTTAACCTGCAGGTCGCACTGTTCGACGAAGAGCGCTTTATCGAAAGCGATGCCACCAACCCGTTCGAAGACACCCAGCTCGCGCTGGTGGCCCTGGAATGGCTGGTGGACGACGAGAAGGCCCAGGACGCGCTGTTCGCGGCCGGCTGGGACCTGCTGGTGGTCGACGAAGCGCACCACCTGGTCTGGCACGAAGAAAAAGCCAGCCCCGAGTACTCGCTGGTGGAACAACTGGCCGAAGTGATTCCGGGCGTGCTGCTGCTCACTGCAACCCCTGAGCAACTGGGCCAGGACAGCCACTTCGCGCGCCTGCGCCTGCTGGACCCGAACCGTTTCCACGACCTGCACGCCTTTCGCGCCGAGAGCGAAAACTATCGCCCGGTGGCCGAAGCCGTCCAGGAGCTGCTGGACAAGGGCCGTCTTTCGCCCGCCGCCCACAAGACCATCCAGGGTTTCCTCGGCGACGAAGGCGAAGCGCTGCTGACCGCCGTCAACGATGGCGACGCCGAAGCCAGTGCCCGCCTGGTCCGCGAACTGCTGGACCGCCACGGCACCGGCCGTGTGCTGTTCCGCAACACCCGCGCCGCGGTGCAAGGTTTCCCGGAGCGCAAGCTGCACGCCTACCCGCTGCCGTGCCCGGACGAATACCTCGAGCTGCCCCTGGGCGAGCACGCCGAGCTGTACCCGGAAGTCAGCTTCCAGTCGCAGCCGGACGTCGATGAAGAACAACGCTGGTGGCGTTTCGACCCGCGCGTCGAATGGCTGATCGACCAGCTGAAGATGCTCAAGCGCACCAAAGTCCTGGTGATCTGCGCCCACGCCGAAACCGCCATGGACCTGGAAGACGCCCTGCGCGTGCGCTCCGGCATCCCGGCCACGGTGTTCCACGAGGGCATGAACATCCTCGAGCGCGACCGCGCTGCCGCCTACTTTGCGGACGAAGAATTCGGCGCCCAGGTGCTGATCTGCTCGGAAATCGGCAGTGAAGGCCGCAACTTCCAGTTCTCCCACCACCTGGTGCTGTTCGACCTGCCGTCCCACCCGGACTTGCTGGAACAACGGATCGGCCGTCTGGACCGGATCGGCCAGAAACATGTGATCGAACTGCACGTGCCGTACCTGGAAACCAGCCCGCAAGAGCGCCTGTTCCAGTGGTACCACGAGGCGCTGAACGCGTTCCTCAACACCTGCCCGACCGGCAACGCCTTGCAGCACCAGTTCGGCCCGCGCCTGCTGCCGCTGCTGGAAAACGCCGACGACGGCGAGTGGCAAGGGCTGATCGACGAAGCCCGTGCCGAGCGCGAGCGCCTCGAAGCCGAACTGCACACCGGCCGCGACCGTTTGCTGGAGCTCAACTCCGGCGGCGCTGGCGAAGGTGATGCGCTGGTGGAAGCGATCCTTGAGCAAGACGACCAGTTCACCCTGCCGATCTACATGGAAACCCTGTTCGACGCCTTTGGCATCGACAGCGAAGACCATTCGGAAAACGCGCTGATCCTCAAACCCAGCGAAAAAATGCTCGACGCCAGCTTCCCCCTGGGCGACGACGAAGGTGTGACCATCACCTACGACCGTAACCAGGCGCTGTCGCGCGAAGACATGCAGTTCATTACCTGGGAACACCCGATGGTGCAGGGCGGCATGGACCTGGTGCTGTCCGGCTCCATGGGCAACACCGCCGTGGCGCTGATCAAGAACAAGGCGCTCAAGCCGGGCACCGTGTTGCTGGAACTGCTCTACGTCAGCGAAGTGGTTGCTCCGCGTTCGCTGCAGTTGGGCCGTTACCTGCCACCGGCGGCACTGCGTTGCCTGCTGGATGCCAATGGCAATGACCTGTCGGGCCGCGTGTCGTTCCTGACCTTGAATGACCAGTTGGAAAGCGTGCCGCGGGCCAGCGCCAACAAGTTCGTGCAGGCCCAGCGCGACCAGCTGACGCCGCGGATCAACGCCGGTGAAGAGAAGATCGCCCCGCGTCACGCCGAGCGTGTGGCCGAGGCTCAACGGCGCCTGGCGGCGGATACCGAGGAAGAACTGGCGCGCCTGACCGCGTTGCAAGCGGTCAACCCGACCGTGCGCGACAGCGAACTGGTTGCCCTGCGCCAACAGCGCGAGCAAGGCCTGGCGATGCTCGACAAGGCGGCGCTGCGACTGGAAGCGATTCGGGTATTGGTCGCGGGCTAACTTCGCCGCCCTACCCTGACAAACAAAAAGGCCCGCGCAATGCGGGCCTTTTTTATTCACTTGAGACATCGTTGTTATTGATGACCTCTTCGCGAGCAAGCCCGCTCCCACATTTGACCGAGTTCCATCTTGAGAATGCGGTCAAATGTGGGAGCGGGCTTGCTCGCGAAGGCGTCACCTCGATCTCAGGCAGTAACCGCCCTGGCCGGCACCTCCGCCACCCCCAACCCATCCTTCATCCGCTGGGCATCGCGCACAAAACTGCGGGACGCCTGGAACAGAAACAGCATGGTCAAAAACAGCGCCACCGGAATCAGGTACATGGCGTCATGCAGTCCCACCGCCTTGTAAGCCTCGGTCATCTGCTGGGCACCGTCGGCATACATCGCCGAATGGGCAAAATGATCCGACAACCCGCCCACCACAATCGGCCCCATGCCCCCGCCCAGCAAATACAAGCCGGCGAAGAACAATGCCATCGCCGTCGCCCGCAGGCGCGGCTCGACCACGTCCTGGATCGCCGTGTACACGCAGGTGTAGAAGTTATAGGCAAACAGCCAGCCGACACTGAACAGCGCCACAAACACACCAATCTCGATCCGCCCCGCGTGCAACGCCCAGGCAGTGGTCACTGTAGAGATAATCAAACTGCACGCCGCGAACAGCAGCCGGCCGTTAGCGATGCGTTGATGGATCTTGTCGGCAATCCAGCCGCCCAGGGTCAGGCCCACCAGGCCGGTAATACCGACGATGACACCGGTGGCGACTGCCGCATCCTGCAACGGCAGCAGGAAATAGCGCTGCAGCATCGGCACCAGGAACGAGT
Organism: Pseudomonas sp. GP01-A4; assembly: GCF_058780865.1. Lineage (NCBI taxonomy): Bacteria > Pseudomonadati > Pseudomonadota > Gammaproteobacteria > Pseudomonadales > Pseudomonadaceae > Pseudomonas > Pseudomonas sp. GP01-A4. The sequence continues at coordinate 5,757 of NZ_JBYSWF010000114.1, read as the reverse complement.
TGCAGGCATAGGTGGCGAAGTTGAAGCACAACCCGGCCAGCACCAGCCAGAGGAATGTCGGCACCGCCAGCACCCGGCGAATCGGCCGGTCGACTTTCTCCTGGGAGACTTGCACGGCTTCCGCCGCGCCGCGCTTGGGTTCCTTGATGTAGAACATGAACACCGCAAGGATCAGCCCCGGCACCGCGGCAATAAAGAATGGCGCACGCCAGCTGTCGAACGCCTTGACCATCGCACCAATGGTGAAGAAGGCCAGCAACAGGCCCAAGGGCAGGCCCAGCATGAAGATCCCCATGGCCCGGGCACGGCGGTGGGCGGGAAACAGGTCACCGATCAGCGAGTTTGCCGCCGGCGCATAACTGGCCTCGCCGATGCCGATGCCCATGCGCACCAGCAAAAAGGTCCAGAAACTGCCCACCAGACCATTGACCGCTGTCAGGCCACTCCACGCCGCCAGGCCCCAGCCCATGAGTTTGCTGCGCGAGCCGGTATCGGCCAGGCGCCCCAGCGGCAAGCCGGCAATTGCATAAACAATGGTGAACGCGGTACCGATGATCCCGAGCTGGAAGTCGCTGAGGTGCCACTCCATGCGGATCGGCTCGATGATGATCGCGGGAATGGTGCGGTCGAAAAAGTTGAACAGGTTGGCCAGGAACAGCAGGAACAGAATGCGCCAGGCATTCGCCGCTTGGGTCGAGTTCTGCATGGGTCCGTCTCTTTTATTGTTATGTGAGCCGCGATGCCAGACGCATCCTGAGCCCGGAACCTGCAATCTAGTCAGCCTCGTGGGGATTGTCTGTAATGATTCGTAAGTCTGATGTCACTCCATCGGGCGACTCTGGCTGTCATCCCTAATCATTTAGTTCTAGTTGTTTATAAACTCATCGCCAAATGATTAGAAGCAATCTGCCATCAATCCTTGTAACTCGCTCACGCTCTCTATACTGAAAGACGCAGTCAGACTAAAACTCTGTGACGGGACATGCTATGGAATGGCTTGGTTTGCATTTTTTTACCGACCTTCCGGACAGTGGGCACTTATTACTCAATTGCAGTCATAACCCCTTTCTGGTGCTACTGGCTTACGTGGTGGCCTGTGCAGCGGGCTTCGGCACCCTGGACATGGCCGAGCGGGTCGGCCATGTCGACAACCCCAAGGCTCAACGGCACTGGCGCTGGGTAGGCGCGGGCTGCCTGGCAGGCGGCATCTGGTCGACCCACTTCATCAGCATGCTGGCCTTCCAGGCGCCTATCGCGATTCACTACGAATTGATCATGACGTTCGCCTCACTGCTGATCGCCCTGATCGCGGCGCTGTTCGCCATGCAAACCCTCAGTCATCCAAGACTGCGCGCCCACCAATATGTGCTGGCGTCGGTGTGGATGGGGCTGGGTATTGCGCTGATGCACTACGTGGGCATGTCGGCCATGCGCTCCGAGGCGGGCGTGTATTTCGAGACTGGCTTGTTCCTCGCCTCTGTGTTGATCGCGATCGGCGCCAGCCTGGCGGCGTTGCTGCTGTCGCTGTACCTGCGCAACGGCACCGGCATGTTCCATCAATTGCTCAAGTACGCGGCCAGCCTGGTGCTTGGCGCGGGCATTATCAGCATGCACTTCACCGGCATGGCGGCCATGCAGCTGCTGGTACCCGAAGACCTCGTACAGTCGGCACTGCCGGTGGACAACAACCCGGTCCAACTGGGGCTGCTGGTGGCGGTCATCGCCCTGCTGGTGATTGGCAGCAGCATCAGTGCTGCCCTCGCGGACAAGAAGCTGCAACACAAGGAAACCGACCTGCGCCGGGTCAACGCCCTGCTCACCGAACTGGACCAGGCCCGCGCCTCGCTGCAACAGGTGGCGCATTACGATGCCCTGACCACCCTGCTCAACCGCCGTGGTTTCAACCAGATCTTCGCCGAGAAACTCGCGGAAAAAACCGCCACCGACGGCATGCTGGCGGTGATCTTCCTGGATATCGACCACTTCAAGCGCATCAACGACAGCCTCGGCCATGACGCCGGCGACGAACTGCTGACGGTGCTGGCCGGCCATATCAAAAGCTCGGTGCGCAGCCATGACGACGTGGTCGCGCGGTTTGGCGGTGACGAATTCTGCATCCTGATCAGCATCCATCATCGCGATGAAGCGCGGCACATGGCCCAGCGCATCATGCAGAAAATGAAAGACCCCATCGAACTGGCCGGCCGGCGCATGGTGATGACCACCAGCATCGGCATCAGCCTGTTTCCCGAAGACGGCAAAACCAGCGAAGAGCTGCTGAAGACCGCTGACCTGGCGCTGTATCAGTCCAAGGATGCCGGGCGTAACAGCCTGAACTTCTTCAGCTCCAACCTGAAAACCCGGGCCTTCCTGGAACTGCAGCTGGAAGAGGAACTGCGCGCCGCACTGCGGGGCAAGAACGAGTTGGTGCTGTTTTACCAACCGATACTTGACCTGAAAAAAGGCAGGGTCACGCGCCTCGAAGCCCTGGTGCGCTGGCAACACCCCCAACATGGCCTGCTGACCCCGGACCGGTTCATCGGCATTGCCGAAAGCAACGGGCTGATTGCCGAACTGGATCACTGGGTGCTGCGCCAGGCCTGTCACGACCTGAGCCTGCTGTCGGAGCAAGGCCACACTGAATTGGTCATGGCCGTGAACTGCTCGGCCCTCAACCTGACGCGTGACGAGTTGGCCGATGAGATCGAAAACGCCCTGCGCTTCGGCGGGATCGCGGCCAATCGCCTGGAACTGGAAGTAACCGAGAACGCGCTGATGGGCAATATCAGCAGCACCCTGGCATTGCTGCGGCAAATCCGCGCCCTGGGCGTGTCGCTGTCCATCGACGACTTCGGCACCGGCTACTCGTCCCTCGCCTACCTCAAGCGCCTGCCGTTGAACACCTTGAAAATCGACCGTTCATTTATCCAGGATATCCCCAAGTCGAACGCCGACATCGAGATCGTCCAGGCCATTATCGGCATGGCCCACACCCTGCACCTGCAGGTGGTGACAGAGGGCGTGGAAACCCTGCAACAATTTGAAGTGGTGCAAAAACACGGCTGTGATTTTGTTCAGGGTTACCTGCTCAGCGCTGCGGTGCCGTTGAGTGATATCAGCGCGGTGATCAACAGCCTGGACCAGAACAACATGTTCAGCCTGCTGGGCCTGACGGGGGGTGACCCCGCGCCGAAAGATCCGCCTTCGGGTCGTGCGGGCCCGGCGTCCATCGTTCGGCCAATTCGCTGACGCCGTTTATTTGGCAAATCGCCATCATTTCACTAAAGAACCCCGACGAACGGCCGATTCATCAGAGTCCGGCCAGGCTTTCCCCTTAAAACCCTAGGGTTAAACCCTATCGCCCAGGACCAGGACGCACTGTAAAGTCGCGATCTCTCATTTTGTGATGGCTATTTGATACTCACTCAGCCATCCGTCCAGGCACATGGCGCACAATGACTTCTAAAAATAACTCTGCCACCGCGGTATCCGACGTGTTGCTGACAGCCCCTGCGGAAAAACCCTCAGGTTCAAAGTCATTGAGCACCGCCCGCCCGCTGGCCACCCAGCAGTACCTGTACTTCACCGAGACCAACACCGACCGCATCCTCGACAACCTCGACGGCCTGCGCGACATGGTGTTCCCGCGCGCACCGCACCTGGAAGTCGACGGTGAACTGCGCAATGAGCAGGAATTCCCCTCGGTGTGCCTGATCGGCCTGGGCCGCTGTGGCTCCAACATTGCCCTGGATGTGGCAGAGCTGGTGTACAACGCCCGCAAGTTCTACCTCAACGAATTCAGCAACGAAGACAAATCCACCGACAAGGGCTACCGCCCCGCCCAGTGGATTCGCAACAACCTGCGCCTGGGTTCGAACAAGGGCACCAAACCGGTGTTCCTGGTCGAGCCGCTGGTGATGCTGGGCGACCTGGACAAGGACATTGCCGGGCGCATCCGTTTCTCGCGCAAGGGTGAGAAAAGCGGTTTCCTGCGGGACTACAGCAAGATGAAAATCATGGACCTCTCGGAAGTCCATGCCGGCGGCGCCGGTAACGCGCCGATCCTCGGCCAGTACCTGGCCAAGATCATCCTCAACAAAGACACCCAGCGCTTCTCCAGCCCCGATTGGAAGATGATCCACTCGTACCTGATCGACTCCTGCGGCATCAAGGCCAACCAGTCGCGCCTGTACTTCTCGATCTTCAGTGCCGGCGGCGGTACCGGTTCAGGCATGGCCTCGGAGTTCGGCCTGGCCCAGCAGCACTCGTACATGAACAAGACGTTCGACACCAAGCCCGCCGATGAACATGACAGCAAAAGCGGTCACGCCTTCGTGTTCGAGCCGATCTTCACCAGCGGGATTTGTGTGCTGCCGAACATCTCCGATCACCGCAGCGAAATGTCCGAGGCGCTGCACATCAACGCCGGGCGGCTGTTGTGCAAATACCTATCGGAAGAATGGGACTTCTCGTACAACTTCGACAATGAAGACAGCAGCGAAGCCAGCGTGAAAGGCCGTATCCGACCGTGGAACGCAATGATGTTGATCTCCAACGACATCATGCGTTACGCCGAGGAAAGCGATGACGGCAACATCCAGAACATTGATGTCAATGCCATGGAAAAGCACGCCAACCAGTACATCTCGCAGCAGATCTTCAACATTCTGACGGCCCAGGCGGTTACCACCGACTACGACCAGAACTATTTTCGTCGCGCCGGGATCGACATTGGCGAGACCATCCGCCTGGATGCCAACGACCTGTTCATGAGCCTGGCCGGCCCGGTGGCGATTGCCTATGCCGAATCGGTGGTGCCGGAAACGCCGGCGCCTTCGAGCGACAAGTTCAAGGTGTTCGAAAAAGAGCCGCAGCGGCTGAACATCGACGACCTGTTTTTCCGTTCCATTGATCTCCCGCACTTCAACAAGGTGACCCAGGCGATCGAAGGCATCAGCCTGTTGCCGATTGAGTCCAAGCGGTACAAGGCCTCCCTGGAGCAGTACAAGAATTCCGGCTATGACGCGGCGGCGTTGCATGACTTGCACTTCTTCAAGAACTGCTCGTCGGTGGTGTCGATTGTGTCGTTGCCCAAGGATTACAAGCTGTCCTATATGGACCTGAATCGGCTCAAGACGCACCTCAACAGCCTGTTTCCCAATACGACGCTCAAACGGTATGCGCTGGTGATCGGGGCGTCGGCCAACCTATCGCTGACCACGTTGATCGCCAAGAGCCCGTGCCTGTCTGATGATTTCCTGACGTTGATCGTGGCGTTTATCAAGCGCTGTTTTGCGCGTAATCCGTATCGGTTTGATGACACCCTGGATAACTCGATCCTGGATTTCATCATCCATGAGGATTTTGATGAAGACCGGATTGATGAGCTGCTCAACGAGTTCGAGAACCCGGCGAAGATCCTGGATACCAACTGGTATGCGATCAAGCCGATGTACGAGAAGAAGTATCGTGAGTTGATCAACGACAAGGACAAGTTTGTGTCGATCAACGATATTCGTCTGTCGCGGGATTGTGTGAAGAAGGCGATCAAGTACCTGCGTGAGATTTATCGTCACCGGATTGGGAAGACCAAGGTTATTTCGCTGAATAACCATACCGGGAAGACGGCGTAGGCTTTGTTGCTGAGGTGGGGTGTATATCCGTTATTCAGGTAACGGCGACTTATGGTTCCGCTCTTACAGCGGCTCACTTTTGAACAGCGCAAAAGTAAGCAAAACGCTCTTGCCCCACCACTCG
>NZ_JBYSWF010000113.1:0-13652 GCF_058780865.1 Pseudomonas sp. GP01-A4 | reverse complement strand
CGCGAATGCGGTGTGTCAGTCACCTAAAATATTGACTGATCTACCGCATTCGCGAGCAAGCCCGCTCCCACATTAACCCGATGCTGTTTCCGGAATCAGCGGCTCTGGCGTTGTTGTAACAACAGGTTGCTAAACCCGGCGCCGGCCAGTTGCTTCTGCGCCACGGTCAGCTGTTCACGGTTGCTGAACGGCCCCACCAGCACGCGATACCAGGTCGCATCCTTAACCGTCCCGGACTCCACCGTCACCGCCTGCCCCAGCAAAATAATCTGCGCGCGTACCCGGTCCGCATCCGCCTGTTTCGGGAACGAGCCCGCCTGCAGGAAGAACTTGGTCACCGGCGCGGCCTTGGTGGTGGCGACCGGCGGCGGTGGCGGCGGGGTAATCCCGGCCAGCGCAGCCTGGGCCCGGGCCGTGTCGATCTTCGCTGCTTCCGCCGGGGTAACCGGCGTAGTCGGCACCGGCTGCGGCGTCGGCAGGGTTTTCTCCGGCACGGCGTCCGGCGGCACGATCACTTCCGATTCCGGCAGCAGCGTGTAGAAGTCGTATTTCGGCTTCACCGGCGCAGTCGGGCTAGGCGGTGTCTTGTTCGCCTCGGCCATTTTCGTGGCCTTCTGCTGTTCTTGCTTGACCCGTTTGACGTCATCGCCCTTGCCCGGGTCGAGCTTCATCAGGAACACCACAAACGCGCCGACCGTCAGGCCGATGGCCATCCACAACCAGCCCGGAATAGGCTTCTTCGCCGGTGCCTGGTAGCGGCTGGCGCCGCGCTTGGGTGCAGGTTTTTTCTTGGCAGCCAACTTACATACGCTCCAGAGTTTCCAGGCCCAACAATTCCAGGCCTTGCTTGAGGGTCCGTCCTGCCAGTGCGGCGAGGCGCAGGCGGCTCTGCTTTTGGGCTTCGTCGTCTGCGGTCAGGATCGGGCAGTTCTCGTAGAAGCTGGAGAACAAACCGGCGACTTCGTACAAATAGGTGCAGAGGATGTGCGGTGTGCCTTTTTCGCCGACGCTGTTCAGCACTTCGCCGAATTGCGCCAGTTTGGCGGCCAGCTCCTGCTCGTGTGGCGCCTCAAGGTTGATCTGGCCTTCGACTTCGCTGAAGTCCTTGCCGAGCTTGCGGAACACACCGGCCACCCGCGTGTAGGCATACAGCAGGTACGGCGCGGTGTTGCCTTCGAAGTTGAGCATCAGTTCGAAGTTGAAGCTGTAGTCGCTGGTGCGGTGCTTGGACAGGTCGGCGTATTTCACCGCGCCAATCCCCACGACGCGGGCGATGTTGCGCAGGTCGGCTTCGGCCAGCTCCGGGTTCTTTTCCTTCACCAGGTTGTAGGCGCGGTCCTGGGCTTCGTTCAGCAGGTCGATCAGCTTCACGGTGCCGCCGTCACGGGTCTTGAACGGGCGGCCATCGGCGCCGTTCATGGTGCCGAAGCCCATGTGTTCCATCTGCATCGGGTGGGTGACGAAACCGGCGCGGCGCGCCACTTCGAACACTTGCTGGAAGTGCAGGGCCTGGCGCTGGTCAACGAAATACAGGGCACGGTCGGCTTTCAGCACGCCGCTGCGGTAGCGCACGGCGGCCAGGTCGGTGGTGGCGTAGAGGTAGCCGCCATCGGCCTTGACGATGATCACCGGCAGCGGGTCGCCGTCGGCGGTCTTGAATTCTTCGAGGAACACGCACTGCGCGCCGTTGCTTTCAACCAGCAGGCCCTTGGCCTTGAGGTCGTTGACCACGTTGATCAGGTCGTCGTTGTAGGCGCTTTCGCCCATCACGTCGGCCATGGTCAATTTGACGTTGAGCAGCTCGTAGATTTCCTGGCAGTGGGACAGCGAGATCTCGCGGAAGCGGCCCCACAGTTCCAGGCATTCGGCATCGCCGGCTTGCAGCTTGACCACCAGGCCACGGGCGCGGTCGGCGAATTCTTCGGATTCGTCGAAACGCTTCTTGGCGGCGCGGTAGAAGTTCTCCAGGTCCGACAGCTCGTTGCTGGTGATCGGGTTTTCCTGCAGATAGGCCATCAACATGCCGAACTGGGTACCCCAGTCGCCCACGTGGTTCTGGCGGATCACGTCATCGCCGAGGAACTCCAGGACCCGCGCCACGCCGTCACCGATGATGGTGGAGCGCAGGTGGCCCACGTGCATTTCCTTGGCCAGGTTCGGTGCCGACAGGTCGATGGCCACGCGCTGTGCCGGGCCGGCCTTGCGCACGCCGATTTTCGCGTCGGCGAGGGCCGCGTCCAGGCGCGAAGCCAGGGCCTGGGTGTTCTGGAAGAAGTTGATGAAGCCTGGGCCGGCGATTTCAGCCTTGGTCACCTGCGGGTCGGCCGGCAGCGCGGCGATGATTTTTTCCGCCAGGTCGCGCGGCTTCAGGCCGGCCGGCTTGGCCAGCATCATCGCGATGTTGCTGGCGAAATCACCGTGGGTCTTGTCGCGGGTATTTTCCACCTGGATCGCCGGCGTCAGGCCTTCAGGCAACACACCTTCGTTGACGAGTTGGGTGAGGGCTTGTTGGATCAGCTGGCGAATGGTGTCTTTCATGGTGTTCTCTTTCGACCGCAAGCGGTGGCGCGCGATGCGCAGGTGGAAAAACTGGGCATTATCCGTGGCGAGGGCGGGCTTGCCAACCTTCGCGGGACCTTGACGGACGATTAACCTGTGGCGAGGGAGCTTGCTCTGGCGAGGGAGCTTGCTCCCGCTGGAGTGCGTAGCGCTCCCGGCTTTTTTGGGGCTGCTACGCAGCCCAGCGGGAGCAAGCTCCCTCGCCACAGGGGGTTAGTACAAATCTACCGGGTCTACGTCCAGCGACCATCTCACTTGTCGCCCGCTGGGCATTTGCTCCAGCGCAAGTAACCAGCTGCTTAATAAACGATGCAGCGGCGCGCGGGCGCTGGCTTGCAAGAGTAGCTGGGCGCGGTAACGCCCGGCGCGGCGTTCCATCGGTGCTGGCACCGGGCCCAATAGCTCGATGCCGGTCAGACCCAGTTCCCCCAGCAAACGTTCAGCCTCGCTGCACGCTTCATCCAGGAAACCTTCGGCCTGCCCTGGCTTGTGCGCTTCGGCCCGCAGCAGCGCCAGATGCGCAAACGGTGGCAGACCTGCCGAGCGTCGCTCGCTCAAGGCCTGTTCGGCGAAGGCAAAGTAGCCTTGTTCTGTCAGTTGAATCAGCAGCGGGTGGTCGGCCAGGTGCGTCTGGATGATCACCTTGCCCGGCTCTTCGGCCCGCCCGGCCCGGCCTGCGACCTGCACGATCAACTGCGCCATGCGCTCGCTGGCGCGAAAATCCCCGGAGAACAGCCCGCCGTCGGCATCCAGGATCGACACCAGGGTCACCCGTGGGAAGTGATGCCCTTTGGCAAGCATCTGCGTGCCCACCAGAATGCACGGCTGGCCCTTCTGGATCGTGGCGAACAACTGATTCATCGCGTCCTTGCGCGAGGTGCTGTCGCGGTCGACCCGCAGCACCGGGTAATCCGGGAACAGGATGCCCAGTCGTTCTTCGGCGCGCTCGGTACCCGCGCCCACCGGTCGCAAGTCGACTTTGCCGCACTGTGGGCAGTGCCGCGGCACCCGTTCCACATGGCCGCAGTGATGGCAGCGCAACTCGCCGGAGCGCTGGTGCACGGTCATTCGCGCATCGCAGCGATTGCACTCGGACATCCAGCCGCAGTCGTGGCACAGCAGCGTCGGCGCAAAACCCCGGCGGTTGAGGAACACCAGCACTTGCTGGCCCGCCGCGAGGGTTTGCCCGATGGCTTGCTGCATCGGCCCGGAAATGCCGCTGTCCAGCGGGCGACTTTTTACATCCAGGCGCAGGAAGCGGGGCTGCTTGGCACCGCCGGCACGTTCATTGAGACGCAGCAGGCCGTAGCGCCCGGTGTAGGCGTTGTGCAGGCTTTCCAGGGACGGCGTGGCCGAGCCCAGCACAATCGGGATGTTTTCCTGGCGGGCACGCACCAGCGCCAGGTCGCGGGCGTGGTAGCGCAGGCCTTCCTGCTGTTTATAGGAGCCGTCGTGTTCTTCGTCGATGATGATCAGCCCGGGATTTTTCATCGGGGTGAACAGCGCCGAACGGGTGCCGATAATAATGTCGGCCTCGCCGTCCCGGGCGGCGAGCCAGGATTCCAGGCGCTCGCGGTCGTTGACCGCCGAGTGCACCAGGGCGATGCGCGCGTTGAAACGCTGCTCGAAACGCGCCAGGGTTTGCGGGCCGAGGTTGATCTCGGGGATCAGCACCAGTGCCTGTTTGCCGGCTTCGAGGGTTTCGCGGATCAGTTGCAAATAGACTTCGGTCTTGCCGCTGCCGGTGACGCCCGCCAGCAGGAACGCGTGGAAACTGTCGAAACCGGCGCGAATCGCTTCATAGGCGGCACGTTGTTCGGGGTTGAGCGGCAGTTCCGGCTGGGCCAGCCAGTGTTCGTGGCGCTCGCCGGGAGCGTGCTTGCGAATCTCCACCTGCACCAGGCCCTTGGCCAGCAGCAAGTCCAGGCTGTCCTTGCTCAGCATCAGCTTGCTTAACAGCTGATGGGCGACGCCGTGGGGATGCTGGGCCAGGGTTGCCAGGGCTTCACGCTGGCGCGGGGCGCGGGCGATGCGCGGGTCGTCCATGCGCGCCCCCGGGACCATCGACCAGAAACGCTCCTGGCGCGCCTCGGCCAGTTCGCCCTGGCGCAACAGCACCGGCAGCGCCCAGCTCAAGGTGTCGCCGAGGCTGTGCTGGTAATACTGCGAGGTCCACAGGCACAGCTTGAACAGCGCAGGCGGCAGCGGCGGCGTGCTGTCGAGGATGGCCACGGCGGGCTTGAGCTTCTCGGCGGGCACTTCGCTGTGATCGGCGACTTCCACCAGGATGCCGATCATCTCCCGCCGGCCAAACGGTACCCGTACGCGCATGCCGGGCTGCAACTGCGACCGCAATACGCCGGCAGGAGCCCGATAATCGAACAGGCGGCGCAGGGGCGAGGGCAGGGCGAGGCGCAAAATGGCGTCGGGCACGCGGGGGTTCTCATATGACGGGCGGCGAAGAAGGGCGGGAGCCTAGCAGACCAGCGGTGGATGTGGGAGCCGGGCTTGCCCGCGATAGTATCGACACGGTGCACCTGAGGCACCGCAGCGCCTGCATCGCGGGCAAGCCCGGCTCCCACAGGGCCTTGTGTATGCCGCGCTTTTCTGATGAAAGGGGCCGTTGTGCTTCTTGCGCGTTTAAAAAGGTCTGGTAGAATCCGCGGCCTAATTACGTGCGGTATTCAACAATAGTGTTGATTGGCGGCACGCTAGCCTGAGGAATACACCATGAAAGCCGATATCCATCCAAACTATGTTGCCATCGACGTTACCTGCAGCTGCGGTAACAAGTTCGAAACCCGTTCGACTTTCGGCAAAGCTCTGCCAATCGACGTGTGCAACGAGTGCCACCCGTTCTACACCGGTAAGCAGAAGACTCTGGATGTTGGCGGCCGTGTTGACCGCTTCAAGACCCGCTTCGGTGCTTTCGGCGCTAAAGCTGCTCCTAAAGCCGAGTAAGGCTGGTCCGCTTGGATGGCCTGTATGGCTTGTCCTCGCTGATGAAAAAGGCGTCCCTCGTGGGCGCCTTTTTTGTGTCTGCGATTTGGCTGGCGCCCGCCCAGGCCGAGGTGTTCTGCCCGGCGCCCGGCGATGTCGCGACCTTCGACGTGCAGCGGGTAGTGGATGGCGACACCGTGCGCCTCAAGGATGGCCGCAGCATACGCATGATCGGCGTCAATGCCCCGGAAACCGGCAAGCAGGGGCGCACTGACGAGCCCTTCGCCGTGGCTGCTCGCGAGCGCCTGCAAAGTCTGGTGGACGCGAGCGGTGGGCGCGTTGGCGTGGTGCCCGGACGGGAGAGCAAGGACCGTTACGGCCGCACCCTGGCCCATCTCTACGGTGCCAATGGAGCAAATCTGGAAGCGCAGTTGCTCGCCGAAGGCCTTGGCTTCCAGGTGGCGGTCGCGCCGAATGTGGAACTGGTGGCCTGCCAGCAAGCCGCCGAACGCAGCGCCCGGCAGGCCCGGCTGGGGGTGTGGCGCCGGTCACCGGTGGTCGATGCGGCGAAGATCCAGCGCTCGGGCTTTGCCGTGGTCAACGGCCGAGTGAGCAAAATCGAACGCAATCGCGGCGGAGTCTGGATTGAGTTGCAGGGCTCACTGGTACTGCGCATTGCACCCAATCTTGTGGGCCGATTCGACAGTGCGCTGTTGAAAGGGTTGCAGGGCCAGTCCATCGAAGCCCGCGGCTGGGTGCTGGACCGCTCCCGACGCGGCGGCTTGGAAAAGGGCCAGGCACGCTGGCTGTTGCCACTGACCGATCCCGGCATGCTCGAGCAGGCGCCGTAAGAAAAAATTGTAGACATTTTTCAGGTCGATTGTGAACAGTTGAGCCCTTGTATCCCGTGGCTCTTGGCCAAAAGTCGTAGGGCAGGGCCCTTGACACCTGTGACTGCCCAGTCTTGTGGGGACTTTGCGACACGCGTATCCTCGGCGGTCCGTCGACCAACAGTAAAAGCGGAATGCCGATATGTCTGATTTGAAAACTGCCGCTCTCGAATATCATGCCCATCCTCGTCCAGGAAAGCTGAGTGTAGAGCTCACCAAAGCCACTGCCACCGCCCGCGACCTGTCGCTGGCCTACAGCCCTGGCGTTGCCGAGCCCGTACGTGAAATCGCCCGCGATCCTGAACTGGCCTACAAGTACACCGGCAAAGGCAACCTGGTTGCAGTGATCTCTGATGGCACCGCGATCCTCGGCCTGGGTAACCTCGGCCCATTGGCTTCCAAGCCAGTCATGGAAGGTAAGGGCGTGCTGTTCAAGCGCTTCGCCGGCATTGACGTATTCGATATCGAAGTCGATTCCGAGAGCCCGCAGGCTTTCATCGACACCGTAAAGCGCATCTCCATCACCTTCGGTGGCATCAACCTGGAAGACATCAAGGCACCTGAGTGCTTCGAGATCGAAAAGGCCCTGATCGAACAGTGCGACATCCCGGTATTCCACGATGACCAGCACGGCACCGCGATCGTTACCGCGGCCGGCATGATCAACGCCCTGGAAATCGCCGGCAAAACCCTTGGCGAAGCCAAGATCGTTTGCCTGGGCGCCGGCGCCGCGGCCATCTCCTGCATGAAGTTGCTGGTGAGCATGGGCGCCAAGCTGGAAAACATCTACATGGTCGACAGCAAGGGCGTTGTGCAGTCCGAGCGTACCGACCTGAACCAGTACAAGGCGATGTTCGCGCATCCGTCCTCCAAGCGTACCCTGGCTGACGCCCTGGACGGTGCAGACGTGTTCGTTGGCCTGTCCGGCCCGAACCTGCTGAGCGCCGAAGGCCTCAAGTCCATGGCGGCCAACCCGATCGTGTTCGCGTGCTCCAACCCGGATCCGGAAATCTCCCCGGAGCTGGCCCACGCCACCCGTAGCGACGTGATCATGGCCACCGGCCGTTCGGACTACCCGAACCAGGTCAACAACGTACTGGGCTTCCCGTTCATCTTCCGTGGTGCCCTGGACGTTCGCGCCAAGCGCATCAACGAAGAGATGAAAGTCGCGGCCGCCAACGCCCTGCGCGAACTGGCCAAACTGCCGGTTCCTCAGGAAGTGTGCGACGCCTACGGCGGCATCAAGCTGGAATTCGGTCGTGAGTACATCATCCCGAAACCAATGGACAAGCGCCTGATCACCCTGATCTCCGATGCCGTGGCCAAAGCCGCAATCGAGACGGGTGTGGCCACCCTGCCGTATCCGAAGAACTACCCGCTGCAAAGCGTGGATGATGTGTTCAACGGCTAAGCCGTTGTAGCGCACCACCAAAAAGCCCCGGCTCTTGCGAGTCGGGGCTTTTTTTGTGGCTGGCAATTGGCTCGAGCCTGGCGGTGATCCAACTGTGGGAGCGGGCTTGCTCGCGAAGACGGTGTGTCAGTCGGCCCATCTGAGCCTGATACTCCGCTTTCGCGAGCAAGCCCGCTCCCACATTGGAACTGCGTGTTAGAACAAGTCGATCGGCGCCGCCTCGTCCGCCGGCAGCGGGCTGCCCGGTGCAACACCATTGCCCAGCTCGTTGACCGACGGCGGCGTGTCCTCGCTCTTGAACAGCTCGAAGTACGCATTCGGCGTGCTCGGCGCTGCTGCACGGCCGCTGACCGGGTCGATCCGCAGGCTCAGGATGCCTTCCGGTTCCGGCTGGGTATGCAGCGGCATATCCTTCAGCGCGGCGCCCATGTAGCTCATCCAGATCGGCAGCGCGACGGTGCCGCCGAACTCCCGGCGACCGAGGCTTTCCGGCTGGTCGTAACCAGTCCATACGGTGGTCACGTAGTCGGCGTTGTAGCCGGAGAACCAGGCATCCTTGGAGTCGTTGGTGGTACCGGTCTTGCCGGCGATATCGGCACGGCCCAGGGCCAGGGCGCGACGCCCCGTACCTTTCTTGATCACGTCTTCCAGGATGCTGTTGAGGATGTAGGTGGTACGGCCATCCACAACGCGTTCGGCTACCGCCGGCGCTTGTGGTGCGGCGGGAGCACCGGCTGCCGGGGCTTCGCCTGGCGTCGGCTCGATGGTGATGCCGCCGTTGGCCGGTGCTGCCTGGCCGTCAGTGGCCGCGACGCCATTGACCACGTCGCCCGGGACCCGTGGTGGGTTGGCGGTGAACAGGGTTTCGCCGCTACGGCTTTCTATCTTGTCGATCAGGTACGGGGTGATCTTGTAGCCGCCGTTGGCAAAGGTGCTCCAGCCGGTGGCGATTTCCATCGGCGTCAGCGTGGCGGTACCCAGTGCCAGGGACAGGTTGGGCGGCAGGTCCGACTTGTTGAAGCCGAAGCGGGTGATGTAGTCGATGGTCTTGCCTACGCCCATCGCCTGCAGCAGGCGGATCGACACCAGGTTACGCGACTTGTACAGCGCCTCGCGGACGCGGATCGGGCCGAGGAAGGTGTTGGTGTCGTTCTTCGGGCGCCAGACCTTGTCCAGGTACTCGTCGACGAACACGATCGGTGCATCGTTGACCAGGCTGGCGGCGGTGTAGCCGTTATCCAGTGCAGCGCTGTAGATGAACGGCTTGAAGCTGGAACCCGGCTGGCGCTTGGCCTGGGTGGCGCGGTTGTAGTTGCTCTGCTCGAAGGCAAAGCCGCCGACCAGGGCACGGATTGCACCGTTCTGCGGGTCAAGCGACACCAGCGCGCCCTGTGCCACGGGCACCTGGCTGAATTTCAGGCTGTCGTCCTTCTGGCGCTGCACGCGAACCAGGTCACCGACCTGGGCCACGTCCGACGGCTGCTTGGGCATCGGGCCCATGCTGTTGGTGTTCAGGAAAGGGCGGGCCCATTTCATGCTGTCCCACGACACATGCTCTTCGCCGGTGCGCGTCAGTACCTGCACGCCATCTTTCTTCACCTGGGTGACGATGGCGGGTTCAAGGCCGCTGATCGGGCGCTGTTTGCCCAGCTCGACGGTCCAGGCGCTCAGGGTCTTGCCCGGCAGGCGCGATTCAGGGCCGCGGTAGCCATGGCGCTGGTCATAGGCGACCAGGCCATCGTGTACCGACTTGTTGGCGATTTCCTGCAGGTTGCTCGGAATCGTCGTGGTCACGCGGAAACCTTCGGTGTACGCCTCGCTGCCATAGCGGCCGACCATCTCGGCACGGGCCATTTCGGCGATATACGGGGCATTCACTTCCGGGGTCGGCACGTGATAGCTGGCGTTCAGCGGCTCGGCCACCGCACTTTCGTACGCGGCCTGGTCGATCTTGCCCAGCTTGTACATGCGGCCCAGGATCCAGTCGCGGCGCTCTTTGCTGCGCGCCGGGTTGGCCAGCGGGTTAAAGCGTGAAGGCGCCTTGGGCAGGCCGGCAATCATCGCCATCTGCGCCAGGCTGGCGTCACGAATCGACTTGCCGTAGTAAACCTGCGAAGCCGCCTCGATGCCGTAGGCGCGGTTGCCCAGATAGATCTTGTTGACGTACAGCTCAAGGATCTCGTCCTTGGTCAGCTGACGTTCGATCTGCAACGCCAGGAGGATTTCCGTGGCTTTGCGGGAAAAGCTGCGTTCGCTGGTGAGGAAGAAGTTCTTCGCCACCTGCATGGTGATGGTGCTGCCACCGGATTGAATGTGTCCGCTTTTGACCAATTGCGTGGCCGCCCGCACCAGGCTGCTTGGGTCGACGCCATAGTGATTGGCGAAGTTATCGTCTTCAGCCGACAGCAGGGCGTTGATGAAATTGGGTGGAATGTCGGCGAAACGGATCGGTGTGCGGCGCATTTCGCCGAACTCCGCGATCAGTTTTTCATCGCTGCTGTAGACCCGCAAAGGAATCTGCAACTGGATACTTCTCAGGGCCTCTACGGAGGGCAAACCCGGACTAAGGTAGAGATAGGCCCCGCTGAGCACGAGCATCAGCCCGCAGACGATCGCGACAATGGAGTACCCGAAAAACTTCAGCAGACGAATCAAGGCTTTTGGATTTCCAAGGAAAAGAATGGGTTAGGCATCGGGGCATGCACGGCAAGTGGTGGATCGACCCGGCCAGCAGATAAACGCGGGAAAAAACGCTGGGCATTAAAGCATTTTTCGGCTTCGGGCGTCATTCGCGCCGCTCATACAAGCCGACCGAATGCAGGAAGCCTGGCAGCAATCAGTCCGTAAGACAGGGAAAGTTTTGGGGAGTTTTATGAGAAAGGGATTTTTCAGGCGAAAAGCCGATGCCGTCCTGGGTATCGACATCAATGACACCGGCGTCAGGCTGGTGGAGCTGGAGGCTTCAGGCACTGGCTACAGCGTGCGGGGCTACGCCATGCAGCAGTTGCCGGCCCATGCGGTGGTCGACAGCAGCGTGGTTGATTTCGATGCCGTCGCGCAGGCACTTTCCCGGGCGCTGGTACAGGCGCATACATCACTCAGGCATGCCGCCGTGGCCGTGGCAGGGCCCTCGGTGATTACCCGCGTGCTGGAGATGGACACGGGGCTGACGGATGCTGAAATGGTGCGTCGAATCCATGGGGAAGCAGACCAGTACATTCCTTATCCGCTGGAGGATGTGGCTATCGACTTCCAGGTGCAGGGCCCGTCGGCCCATGACCCGCAAAGCGTCGATGTGCTGCTGGTTGCCTGCCTCAAGGAACAGGTGGAGGCCCGTGAGGCGGTTTTGGCCCTTGCGGGGCTGACGACGCGGATAGTGGATGTCGAAGCATTTGCATTGGCTCGCGCGGGCAGGCAGGCTTCGGACAGCATCACGCCGGGCCGTCGTGTCGATGGCGCGCAATGGGCCGTGGATGCCCAGGGAATGGGAGTGGCCTGCGGGCTGGCCCTGAGGAGTTTCGACTGATGACACGAATCAACCTGTTGCCGTGGCGCGCAGAACGGAATGAGCGGCGGCGCAAATATTTTCTGGTGTTTTTGGCGGGGGCTGCAGCGGTGGCGCTGGCTGCGGTTTGGCTGGCAGACCAGGTGATCGACCGTGCAATCGATCGGCAGTTGGCCCGCAATAACCAGTTGAGCCAGGGTGTCACCGGGCTCGACTCGCGGATCAAGGCCATCGACGAACTGCATGAGCAGCGCCAGCAGTTGATGGAACGGATGAAAGTTGTGCAGGGTTTGCAGGACGATCGTGCGGCGGGTGCTCAGTTGCTGGACCAGTTGGCCCGCGCCGTGCCGGAGGGGGTGCAGTTGCGCGAAGTGAGCGTCGACGGCGGTTCTGTTTCCATCAGCGGCACGGCCGGATCGAACCGGGACATTGCTCAGTTCATGCGAGGCCTCGAAGCTGCCGAAGACTTGGAAGCGCCCCGGCTTCAACGGGTTCGCGGCGCGCAGGAGGGCGACGACAATGGCTTCCAGTTGACGGTTCGCCATGGTCACTCGGATGAGGTGCGCCAATGAGAGGGGCGTCAGGCCTGCCAGGGCTGACGGAATCCGATATAACCCAGCTCTGCCAGAACGCCGCCAACTGGCCCTTGCCGGGCAAGGCGTTGCTGGCTGGCGCGGTGGTTTGCCTGCTGTGGGCAGTGGGCGATACCTTCTACTTGAGTGGAGCGCGGGAGCAACTGCGCCAGCTTGAGTCGCAGGAAGTGGCGCTTGAACAGCAGGTCGCGCTGAAAACCAGCCAGGCTGCCGGCCTGGAGTCCCTGGTCCGCGAACTCGAAACAATGCGAGGCCATTTCGCCAACCTGTTACGGCGGCTGCCTGCCGACCCCCAGGTACCCGGCCTGCTTGAAGATATTGGCCGCCTGAGTGCCGCCAATGGCTTGGTGCTGGAGGCCATCGAACTTCGGGATGACCAGCCTCGCGCCCTGTACATCGAATCGCCCATGCAGATTGGCGTCACCGGGACTTTTCACGACCTGGCGGCGTTCATCAACGGCATGGCCAGCTTGCCAGGAATTGTCACGGTGCATGACTTGGCATTCAGTCCTGTCGATCCCTCGGTGTTGCATCTCAGTCTGGTAGCCAGGACCTATCGTCACAACCGCCAGGCGGGCGATGACCTGGAGGTTGATTTGCACCCGCCGGCACAGGCTGTCGCCGAGCCCGGGCCGCAGCAAGTGGCCTACGATTTTGCAGCCTTGCGCGACCCTTTCCAGCCGCCCTCTCGCCAACTGGTTCGACCCGCCGGGCGACCGGCTGCCGGACCTGATCTCGCCAGGCCTCGCGGAATCCTCGAAGGCTTCGCCGTGGAGCAGTTCGAAATGGTCGGGACCTTGTCCCTGGGGGCTCAAACCTTCGCCCTGCTGCGCGGAGCGTCGTCTGTCCATCGCCTGGCAATCGGCGATTACCTGGGCCCGGACCACGGGCGCATCACGGCAATCCACGACTCCCATGTCGAACTGGCCGAGCTTTTCCCGGATGGCCAGGGCGCGTGGCTGGAACGCTCGCAAACCCTTGCCCTGAACGTGAACTCATAACGGAAACAAACAATGAAAAGGACTTTTTCGTCCTTCGGTGTGGCGCTATGGATAGCGTTCACGGCACCGATGGTCATGGCTGTGCCCAATCGAATCGACTTGATTCACCTGCCGCCACCTGGCAATGCGCCCCTGAGTACCGGACGCGTGGCATTCACCGGGGACAAGCTGTCCCTCAACTTCCAGAACATCGAGTTGCGCGCGGTGCTGCAGCAGATTGCTGACGTTGCCGGCCTCAATCTGGTGACCAGTGACGACGTGCAGGGTTCGATCACCCTGCGCCTCAAGGACGTGCCCTGGGACCAGGCCCTGGACCTGGTGCTGCAAACCAAGGGGCTGGACAAGCGTGTGACGGCCAATGTGCTGCTGGTCGCGCCGGCCGAGGAGTTGGCCGCACGCGAGTTGCTGGCGATGGAGTCGCGCAAGCAAATGACTGAGTTGGCACCGCTGCGTCGCGAGTTGCTGCAAGTCAATTACGCCAAGGCGTCGGACCTGGCCAAGCTCTTCCAGTCGGCCGTGGGCCTGGAAGGCGCCACCGATGAGCGCGGCTCGGTGGCGGTGGATGACCGCACCAACAACATCATCGCCTACCAGACCCGGGAGCGGCTGGAGGAGCTGCGCAAGATTGTGGCGCAACTGGATATTCCGGTAAGGCAGGTGATGATCGAGGCGCGGATCGTCGAGGCCGATGTGGATTACGACAAAAGCCTTGGCGTGCGCTGGGGCGGGCAACTGAATCGGGGTAACTGGGGC
>NZ_JBYSWF010000112.1:0-14228 GCF_058780865.1 Pseudomonas sp. GP01-A4 | reverse complement strand
ACCCCAAACTCCACGATCCCCATCCAGCCCAACCGCGCCATTAACCAGCCGCTGACTGTCGCCCCCACCGCACCGCCAAAAAACGTCGCCGTCATGTACAAACTATTGATGCGGCCCTGGGCTTTCGGGTCCACTGCAAACGCCCGGGTCTGGTTGGAAACCAGGCCCGACTGCACGCCGATATCCAGCACGATCACCCCCAGCACCAGCAAGATAATCGAAGTCTCGGCACCCGCCAGCAGCAGGAACGCCAAGGTCACAATCCCGATACTCGCCCCAATCACCTTGCGCGAACCCAGCCTGTCGGAAGCCCGCCCACCGAGCGACGCCGCCAACGCACCCGCCGCACCGATAATCCCGAAGCCACCGGCCCAGGCACTGCCCAATTGCCATGGCCCATGAGCCAACAGTGCTGCCAGATTCACCCAAAACGCATTGAAGCAAGCCCACAACAACGCCTGCACCATCATTGATTGGCGAATCGGGCTGTTGTCGCGCATCAGCGGCCACAGCGAAGCCAGCAGGCGAGGGTAGGACAGGTTGGTGCTCGGCACGCCTTGTGGCAGCAGCCTGGCGGCACCGATCCACACCGGGATCATGAAGGCCGCCTCCATCGCGTACACCGCCCGCCAGCCATAAGCCTCACCGACTACGCCGGCGATCGTGCGCCCGAGCAGGATGCCGACCATGATCCCGCTGACCACCGTGCCCACATTGCGCCCGCGTTCGTGGGGCTGCGACATCACCGCCGCGAACGGCACCAGTTGCTGCGGTACACAGCTCACAATCCCCAAGCCGAAAGACGCCCCGATCAGCGCCCAGATGCCCGGTGAAAACGCTGCCGCCAGGGCGAAACAGAACGCCAGGGCAATCTGCCCCAGCACCAGCTTGCGGCGGTCAAAACGGTCGCCCATCGGCAGCAGCAACGCCAGCCCGGTAGCAAAACCCAGCAGGGCGGAACCGGCCACCAGATCCACGGTGGTCACGTCCACGCCCATGTCCGAAGCGATCAGCGGCAGGATCGGCTGGGTGCAGTAAATATTGGTAATCACCGCGCCGGCGATCACCGCCATCATGATGATCTTGCCGCGCGGCGCGACCGCAGGCGCTGTGGAAGGTTGGGATGTCATCGGCAGGCCACTCACGGCGCTCTCCTTCAATGCAGATCTCCGGGAAGGAGATGAGTGGCCAACGTTACGCACTCGCGCTTGGCAGGATAATCCCCTAGGATTTGGAATCATCCTTCCAGAATTTGATAGGTTGCCATGAACCGTCTTGAATCCATGTCCATCTTCGTTGCCGTGGTTGATGCAGGCAGCCTGACCGCTGCGGCGCGGCGCCTCGACATGCCGCTGGCCAGCGTCAGCCGCAAGGTGGCCGAGCTTGAGACACACCTGAAAACCCGCCTGCTGCACCGCACCACGCGCCAGCTGTCGTTGACCGATGCCGGCGCCTCTTACCTCGACGCGTGCCGGCGCATTCTTGAAGACATCAGCGAGGCCGAGCGCGCGGCCACTGGCGAATATTCCCAGCCCCGGGGCGAACTGGTGGTTACCGCGCCAGTGGTCTTCGGGCGGCTGCACATCGTGCCGGTGGTGGCGGAATTCCTCGCGCAGTACCCGGAGATCGACATCAACCTGATCCTCACCGACCGCGTCGTGCACCTGATGGAAGAACACTGCGACGTCGCGGTGCGCATTGGCGAGTTGCCCGACAGCTCGCTCAAGGCCATGCAGGTGGGCACGGTGCGGCGGGTGGTGTGCGCCAGCCCGGCATACCTGGCCGCTCGCGGCATACCCGCTGAGCCCCAGGACTTGGCGGGGCATGACTGCATCACCTTCGAAGTGCTGGCGTCCCAAGGGGCGTGGGGATTTGGCGCGGGTAAAACCGGGCTCTCGGTACCGGTGCATTCGCGGTTGTCGGTGAACACCGCAGAAGCGGCGATTGCGGCGGCGACGTTGGGGGTTGGGGTGATTCGGGTACTCTCGTATCAAGTGGCGGATGCGCTGCGGGAAGAGGCACTGGCGGTGTTGCTTGAAGCGTTTGAGTCGGCGCCATTGCCCATCAGTTTGGTGCATAAAGGACAGTCACCGTTGCCGCTGAAACTGCGCGCGTTTCTGGATTTTGTGATGCCGCGATTGCGCGTCCGCATCGCTCAATAACACCGGGCAGTTTGAACCTGATGAAAATCAAAATGTGGGAGCGGGCTTGCTCGCGAAAGCGGTGGATCAGTCACCCGATGTATTGACTGACCCTCTGCATTCGCGAGCAAGCCCGCTCCCACATTGGATTTATGTTGCCAGTTGGATTTCGGTTTTGATCAGGCCACCGGGCACTCTCGATCCAGCGCTCTATCCACCAACAACAATCCCAACTCCAGCAGTTGTTGCATCGCCAATACCAGGCTGCGGTCTTTGCCATCAATGTTTTCGGAAAGGTCCAACGCCATTGCATTGGCAGACTGGAGTGTTTCGTAGGCGTTGCTCAGCAGTGCTTCCGTTTCAACGTTGGCTGATACGGTGAACAGACTGAAGTGGTTTTTTTCATTGGTGGACGCTTTGGTTTCGGCGGGTTTCAGGTAGTGATCGATGGCCCGCTGGGCAGCGTCCTGAAGCTTGTTTTTTTCAGACTTGGAGCCAGACGTTTCTGGCGGATTGGGCGTGACCTTGTACATGCAATGACTCTCCATTCAGTGGGAGCTCACCACATCTGCGACCAAGCAGGTGGGTGGCGAGCTGTACGCAGGTTGGTCGACCAGGGAATGGAAACCCGGCAGGGCCAGGGCCCTCCCACGCACAGCTCGCCATAAAGCGAACACGATAATGCCGCTTGCGCGGCACTGTGCGCCATTCTAACCCGGGCGACCAAACCCGATCGCTGATGAGCAGCGACTTGGAGAGGCTAGCGGCGAGTTAAGGCTGCTGCAAGCCATAGAGATCGTAGGAAAAATCACCGATCTACCGGGATCTTGATTATTCCTGAAGCGATACTTCGGCAAGGCGCGGCTTTAGAAACTCTAGGGCATCTTTAAACACCTGATGCCACTCTTCTGACGGTTCGCTCGCCAGCGGGTGCCAGAAGAACTGGAACTCGTGGCCGCCATCATCCTCTGCAAAATGGGTCCAGGTATCTGGCAGGTCTTCAGGGATCAGGCATTGATGAAAGGCCCATGTATGCCCCGTGGACGCTGAGTGCCAAGTGCCCAGGTCACGTATCACCTTGCCGGTTATCCCGGCCTCTTCAAGCAACTCTCTAACTGCCGCAGCCTCGGTACTTTCGCCAGGCTCCAAGCTGCCCTTGACCAGTTGAAGACCTGCCAGTGGGTGTTTGAAGGCGAGGATTTCCAGGGATTGGCGGGTTCGCAGGATGACCGGACATGCCTTGTCTTTTCCCATCACGTTGTCCTTTTGCACATATTGGCGGCCAGCTATTGCACCACAGTCCGGCACATTTCCAATGCCGGGCGAAGACCTTGTGGCGGGGGAGCAAGCTCCCTCGCCACAGGTTAGGTATGGATCGTTCCCACGCTCTGCGTGGGAATGCATCCCGTGACGCTCGGCGTCACCACTGCGCAAGACTTCAATGGACGCAGAGCGTCCGAGGCGGCATTCCCACGCAGAGCGTGGGAACGATCAACGTCCTACAGCTACTTCCAACCTTTCATCAAACCTTCATCAAACGGTTTTACCCCAGTCATGTGCAAGTCATAGGGCTGACACAGCCCGCGCCTACTGTCGTTTGAACTCAAACGCAGCCACGGATGGCTGTTCAACCAGACAGAGAAGCCCATGACTCCAGCTATCCATGTCGATCATCTGAACAAGACCTTTGCGAAGAAATCCGCGCTGGTCGACCTCGAACTCACCGTTGCCACCGGTGAGATGGTCGCGCTGATTGGCGCTTCCGGCTCCGGCAAGTCCACCTTGCTGCGCCACCTCGCGGGCCTGGCCTGTTGCGACAAGAGCAACGGCGGCAGCGTCAAGGTGCTGGGCCGGGAAGTGCAGGCCAGCGGGCGGTTGAATGGCAAGGTGCGGCGCCTGCGCGCCGACATCGGCTACATCTTCCAGCAGTTCAACCTGGTCAACCGCCTGAGCGTGCTCGACAACGTACTGCTCGGTTGCCTGGGCCGCATGCCGCGCTGGCGCGGCAACCTCGGTTTGTTCAATGCCGAGGAAAAACAGTTCGCCATGGAATCCCTGGCCCGCGTCGGCCTGGCAGACCTGGCCAGCCAGCGCGCCTCCACCTTGTCCGGCGGCCAGCAGCAACGCGTGGCAATCGCCCGCGCTTTGACGCAACGCGCCGAAGTGATCCTGGCGGATGAACCCATCGCCTCCCTGGACCCGGAGTCGGCGCGCAAGGTCATGGAGATCCTCGCCGACATCAACGGCCGCGACGGCAAGACCGTGGTGGTCACCCTGCACCAGGTCGATTACGCCATGCGTTATTGCCCGCGAGCCGTGGCGCTCAAGGGCGGGCGGATTCACTTCGACGGCCAGGCCAGCGAGCTGAGCAGCCAGTTCCTCAACGATTTGTACGGTGCCGATGTCGACACCAGCCTGATGTTTTCCGACCAGACCCGCACACCCGTCGTCCCCGCACGGTTGGCCCTGGCCCGCGCTTGAAACCTTACTAACGACCCACAGGAATCCTCTCCATGTTGAACCGTATCGGTCATGTGTTTCTGTCTGCTGTGCTGCTTGCCAGCGTGGCCATGGGCACTGCCCAGGCCGCCGACAAGGCGATCAATTTCGGCATCATGTCCACCGAGTCTTCGCAGAACCTCAAGAGCATCTGGCAGCCCTTCCTGGATGACATGCACAAGAAGACCGGCCTCACCATCAACGCCACCTTCGCTTCCGACTACGCCGGCCTGATCCAGGGCATGCGCTTCAACAAAGTCGACGTGGCCTGGCTGGGCAACAAGGCCGCGATGGAAGCGGTGGACCGTTCCAACGGCGAAATCTTCGCCCAGACCGCCGCCGCCAACGGGGCTGCCGGTTACTGGAGCGTGCTGATCGTGCGCAAGGACAGCCCGATCAACAACGTCGATGACATGCTCAAGAACGCCAAGAACCTGACCTTCGGCAACGGTGACCCGAACTCCACTTCGGGCTACCTGGTACCCGGCTACTACGTGTTCGCCAAGAACCACGTCGACGCCGCCACCGCCTTCAAGCGCACCCTCAACTCCAGCCATGAAGTCAACGCATTGAGCGTGGCCAAGGGGCAGTTGGACGTCGCCACCTTCAACACCGAAAGCTGGGACCGCCTGGAAGTCACCCAGCCGGACAAGGCCGCCATGCTCAAGGTGATCTGGAAGTCGCCGCTGATCCCGGCCGACCCGATGGTGTGGAGCAAGGCCCTGAGCGACAGCGAGAAGACCAAGATCCGCGACTTCTTCGCCAACTACGGTGACACCGACGAAGAGAAGGCCGTGCTGAAGAACATGCAACTGGGCAAGTTCCTCAAGTCCAGCGACGACCAGCTGTTGCCGATCCGCCAACTGGAGCTGTTCAAGCAGCGCACCACCATCAGCGCCGACGACAAGCTGGAAGCGGCTGACAAGGCCAGGAAGCTCGCCGACATCGACGCCGACCTGGCCAAGCTGCAAGAGCGCATCACCGAACTGGACAAGAAGACCGCAGCCAACGGCTAACCCCCTGTAGGAATCGGGTTCATGTGGGAGCGGGCTTGCTCGCGAATACGGCGTGTCATTCAACGCATCCGGCGACTGAGTCACCGCATTCGCGAGCAAGCCCGCTCCCACATTAAGCCCGGTTCCAACCCTACACCGAGAGTGACCCATGACTACCTTGCATGCTGAAGCAGTGGGCAAAAGGACTTGGCCGCAATACCTGGGCTGGGGCCTGTTCCTGGTCCTGCTGGCCTGGGCCTGGCACGGCGCCGAGATGAACCCGCTGGCGCTGTACCGCGACTCCGGAAACATGGCGACCTTCGCCGCCGACTTCTTCCCGCCGGACTTCCACGAATGGCGCTCCTACCTCAAGGAGATGATCGTCACCGTGCAAATCGCCCTCTGGGGCACGGTGCTGGCGATCGTCTGCTCGGTGCCCCTGGGCATCCTGTGCGCCGACAACATCACCCCATGGTGGATTCACCAGCCGCTGCGCCGGGTGATGGATGCCTTCCGTTCGATCAACGAAATGGTGTTCGCGATGTTGTTCGTGGTCGCCGTCGGCCTCGGTCCTTTTGCCGGTGTCCTGGCCTTGTGGATCAGCACCACCGGAGTCCTCGCCAAGCTGTTTGCCGAAGCCGTCGAAGCCATCGACCCGGGCCCCGTTGAAGGTGTGCGAGCCACCGGCGCCAGTGCCTTGCAGGAAGTGATCTACGGCGTGATCCCGCAAGTGATGCCGCTGTGGGTGTCCTACGCGCTCTACCGCTTCGAGGCCAACGTGCGCTCGGCGACGGTGGTGGGGATGGTCGGTGCCGGCGGGATCGGCGTGATCCTCTGGGAGAACATTCGCGCCTTCCAGTTCGTGCAGACCTGCGCGGTGCTGCTGGTGATCATCGTGGTGGTGAGCTGTATCGACGTGCTGTCCCAACGCCTGCGCAAGCAGTTCATCTGACGACGGAGGGGTGCCCCTGGGCGCTTTTTTTTAAGCATGCAGTTGTCTAGACAAGATGAGCCGGTGTACCGCGAACTCGCTGACATCCTGCGCCGCGAACTGAGCAGCTACCAGGCCGGTGAATTCCTGCCGGGCGAGGTGCAACTGGCTGAACGCTTCGGCGTCAACCGCCACACCCTGCGCCGCGCCATCGACGAGCTGGTGTTCGAAGGCAGCCTGTTGCGCCGCCAGGGCAAGGGCACCCAGGTGCTGGACCGCCCGCTGATTTACCCGATGGGCGCCGAGACCTCCTACAGCCAGTCCTTGTCGGCCCAAGGCGTGGGCGTGGAAGCGATGCTGCTCAAGCGCCGCTACTGCTTTGCCAGCCGCGAAGAGGCCCAGCAACTGGGCATCGCCGAGATGGCGCCGATGATCGAGCTGCAAACCCTGCGCAAGCTCGACCACCAGCCGGTCAGCCTGATCCGCCACCGTTACTGCGCCAGCCATGCGCCGCTGCTGGCGGACTACAACGGCGGCTCGCTGCGCCACTACCTGCGTGAGCGCGACATGCCGTTGACCCGTACCCAAAGCCTGATCGGCGCGCGTTTGCCCAACCGCGACGAAGCCGCACTGCTGATGATGCCCCGGCACTTGCCGGCGCTCACCGTATTCACCCTTTCCCGCGATCGCGACGGCCGCCCGGTGGAGCTGGCGCAGTCCACCAGCCGTTCGGATCGCTTCCAGTACCAAGTGGTGACCTGATGGAGACCCCGATGAACCTGTCCCCGCGTCAACACTGGATCGGCGTGCTCGCCCGCGCCTTTCGCAGTGAATTGCTGCCCCATGAAGACGCCCTGCGCGACGTGGATTACCAACTGATCCGCGCCCCGGAAATCGGCATGACCCTGGTGCGTGGCCGCATGGGCGGCAATGGCGCGCCGTTCAACCTCGGCGAAATGAGCGTGACCCGCTGCGTGGTGCGCCTGGCAGACGGGCGCACCGGCTACAGCTACCTGGCCGGGCGCGACAAGGTCCACGCCGAACTGGCGGCCCTGGCGGATGCGCATTTGCAGGGTGCACACCCGAGCCCCTGGCTCAGCGACCTGATCGGCGCACTGGCCAACGCCCAGGCCGAGCGCCGGGCGCAAAAAGAGGCCGACACCGCCGCCACCAAGGTCGAGTTCTTCACCCTGGTTCGAGGAGAAAACTGATGAATGCCCAACGCTTGCAACCGGCCTTTGCAGACCCGGTGCTGGATGCCCAGCGCGGTTTTCGCGGGGCCCTCAAGGCGCTCGCCGAGCCCGGCCTGATCCAGTCCTTGCCCGCGGCCCCCAGCCTTGAAGGTCTGGCGCCGGCCACCTACGCGCTGTGCCTCGCGCTGCTGGATATGGACACGCCGCTGTGGCTGGCGCCGTGCTTCGACACGCCGCTGATCCGCGCCAACCTGGCCTTCCACTGCGGCTGCCCGCTGACCGCCAACCGGGAAGAGGCCGCGTTCGCCTTGCTCGGTGAGCAGGACTTGCTCGACCTCAGCGGCTTCGACCACGGCAATGACCGCTACCCGGATCAGTCCTGCACCTTGCTGGTCCAGTTGACCGACCTGGAAGCCGGTCGCGCCTTGAACTGGCGCGGTCCGGGGATCAAGACCCAGCGTCAGGTCAACCTGCCGGTGCCTCAAGCATTCTGGCTGGAACGTCAACGCCGCGAGACGTTTCCCCGTGGCCTGGACGTGTTGTTCGCCGCCGGCCATCACCTGATCGGCCTGCCACGCAGCACCCGAATTGCACAGGAGCATGCCTGATGTACGTAGCCGTCAAGGGTGGCGAACAGGCCATCGACAATGCCCACCGCCTGCTGGCGAAAAAACGCCGGGGCGATACTTCCATTGCGGAACTGAGCGTGGAGCAGATCCGCGAGCAACTGCCGCTGGCGGTCGCGCGAGTGATGAGCGAAGGCTCGCTGTACGACACGGAGTTGGCTGCACTGGCGATCAAGCAAGCGGCGGGGGATCTGGTGGAAGCGATCTTCCTGCTGCGGGCCTACCGCACCACGTTGCCGCGCTTCAGCCCGAGCCTGCCGATCGACACCACGCAGATGTCCCTGAGCCGGCGTTTGTCGGCCACCTTCAAGGACGTGCCGGGCGGGCAACTGCTGGGCCCGACCTTCGACTACACCCACCGCCTGCTGGACTTCGCACTGCTGGCCGAAGGTGAATACCCGGGCCCGCAAACCACGCCGGATGCTGCCCTTGAACCATGCCCTCGGGTTCTCGGCTTGCTGGCCAAGGAAGGGCTGATCAAGAACGAATCCGACGACACCGGCAGCGTCGCCGACATCACCCGCGACCCGCTGGAATACCCGGCCAACCGCGCCCAGCGCCTGCAAGCCCTGGCCCGTGGCGACGAAGGTTTCCTGCTGGCACTGGGTTACTCGACCCAACGTGGTTACGGCCGCAACCACCCGTTCGCCGGCGAGATTCGCATCGGCGATGTGGAGGTGTGGATCGACCCGGAAGAGCTGGGTTTCCCGATTTGCCTGGGCAGCATCGAAGTCACCGAGTGCGAGATGGTCAACCAATTCGTCGGCTCGGCCACCGAGCTGGCGCAGTTCACCCGGGGCTACGGCCTGGCATTCGGGCATGCCGAACGCAAGGCGATGGGCATGGCCCTGGTGGACCGCTCGCTGCGGGCCAATGAGTTCAACGAAGAGATCGT
The DNA here is from genome assembly GCF_058780865.1 of Pseudomonas sp. GP01-A4. Taxonomy (NCBI): domain Bacteria; kingdom Pseudomonadati; phylum Pseudomonadota; class Gammaproteobacteria; order Pseudomonadales; family Pseudomonadaceae; genus Pseudomonas; species Pseudomonas sp. GP01-A4. The sequence goes on along the minus strand of NZ_JBYSWF010000112.1, from coordinate 4,948 downwards.
CTCGCCGGCCCAGCAGGAAGAATTCGTGCTGTCCCACTGCGACAACGTCGAGGCGGCGGGCTTCGTTTCCCACCTCAAATTGCCTCACTACGTGGACTTCCAGTCCGAGCTGGAACTGATCCGCAAACTGCGCCAACCGGCCGAGGGCACCCGCCATGAATGACCTGACTCAAGCGCCTGCGCGTGACCCGGCGTACAACTTCGCCTACCTCGACGAGCAGACCAAACGCATGATCCGCCGCGCCTTGCTCAAGGCCGTGGCGATCCCCGGTTACCAGGTGCCGTTCGGTGGCCGCGAGATGCCGCTGCCTTACGGTTGGGGCACCGGCGGCATGCAACTGACCGCCGCGATCCTGGGGGCTGACGACGTGCTCAAGGTGATCGACCAGGGCGCCGACGACACCACCAACGCCGTGTCGATCCGCCGCTTTTTCGCCCGTACGGCGGGCGTCGCCACCACCGAAAGCACCCCGGACGCCACGGTGATCCAGACCCGCCACCGCATCCCGGAAACCCCGTTGCAGGCCGACCAGATCATGGTCTACCAGGTGCCGATCCCGGAGCCGCTGCGTTTTATCGAACCGTCGGAAACCGAGACCCGCACCATGCACGCCCTGAATGACTACGGGGTGATGCACGTAAAGCTCTACGAGGACATCGCCACCTTCGGCCATATCGCCACCAGCTACGCCTACCCGGTGATGGTGGATGAGCGCTACGTGATGGACCCCTCGCCAATCCCGAAATTCGACAACCCGAAACTCGGCATGAGCCCGGCGCTGATGCTGTTCGGTGCCGGTCGCGAAAAGCGCCTCTACGCGGTGCCGCCGTACACCCAGGTCACCAGCCTCGACTTTGAAGACCATCCGTTCGAAGTGCAGAAGTGGGAACACACCTGCGCGATCTGCGGCAGCCATGAATCGTTCCTCGATGAGCTGATTCTCGACGACGCCGGTACCCAGAGTTTTGTGTGTTCCGACACCTGGTATTGCGCCCAACGGGTCAAGGAGAACAACCAGTGAGCCAGCCTCTTTTGCAAGTGCGTGACCTGTCGTTGTTGTACGGGGAAGAGAAGGGCTGCCAGGACGTCAGCTTCGATTTGTACCCCGGTGAAGTGTTGGGGATTGTTGGTGAGTCGGGCTCAGGCAAGTCCACCTTGCTCTCGCTGCTCAGCGGGCGTCTGCCACCGCAGGCGGGCCACATCGGCTATCGCGGCAAGGACGGTGAATGGCTGGATCTGTACAGCGCCAGCGAAGCCGAACGCCGCACCTTGCTGCGCACCGAATGGGGCTTTGTCGAGCAAAACCCACGGGACGGTTTGCGCATGGGGGTCTCTGCCGGCGCCAATATCGGCGAGCGCCTGATGGCCCAGGGCGTGCGCAACTATGAGCAACTGCGTGGCGCCGGCCTCGACTGGCTGGGCCAGGTGGAAATCGACCCGCAGCGTATCGACGACTTGCCCCGGACCTTCTCCGGCGGCATGCAACAACGCCTGCAAATCGCCCGCAACCTGGTCTCCAGTCCACGCCTTGTGTTTATGGACGAACCCACCGGCGGCCTGGACGTGTCGGTACAGGCGCGCTTGCTCGACCTGTTGCGCGGCCTCGTTCGCGAGCTGGATCTGGCGGTGGTGATCGTCACCCACGACCTCGCCGTGGCGCGCCTGCTGGCCGACCGCCTGATGGTGATGCGCCGCTCGCGCGTGGTGGAAACCGGGCTGACGGACCAGATCCTCGACGATCCACAGCACCCTTACTCTCAACTGCTGGTGTCTTCGGTATTGCAACCATGATGAACGCCTTGATCGAGGTCCGTGACCTCTCGAAAACCTTCACCTTGCACCAGCAGAACGGCGTGGTGCTGAACGTGCTGCGCGGGGTGGATTTCAGTGTGAAAGGCGGTGAGTGCCTGGTGCTGCATGGCCAGTCCGGCGCCGGTAAAAGCACGTTGCTGCGCACCCTGTACGGTAACTATCTGCCGGCGGGCGGCAGCATCCGGGTACAGCACCTTGGCGAATGGCTGGAGCTGGTTGGTGCCGAGCCGCGTGAGGTGTTGCAGGTGCGCCAGCAGACCCTGGGCTACGTCAGCCAGTTTCTGCGGGTGATCCCGCGGGTGGCCTGCCTGGATGTGGTGATGGAGCCTGCCCTGGCCCGTGGCTGGTCGAAGGCCAATGCACAGTCGCGCGCCGAGCATCTGCTGACCCGCCTGAATATCCCGCAACGCCTGTGGCAGCTGGCACCCGGTACGTTCTCCGGCGGCGAGCAACAGCGGGTCAACATCGCCCGCGGCTTCATGGTGGATTGGCCGGTGATGCTGCTGGACGAACCCACCGCGTCCCTCGACGACAGCAACCGCCAGGTGGTGCTGGAACTGATGAACGAAGCCAAGGCTGCTGGCGCGGCCTTGATCGGCATCTTCCACGACCGTGCCGCCCGTGAAGCGGTCGCCGACCGCCATTTCGACATGACCCCCGCGCCTGTTGCCCAAGAGGAATACGCCCATGCCCGCTGAACAGATCCTCAGTAATGCCCGGCTGGTGACGGCTGATCGCATGTTCCTTGGCAGCGTCGTGCTGCGTGACGGGCTGATCGTCGACATCGCCGAAGGCCGCAGCCAACTGCCCCAGGCCCAGGACCTTGACGGGGATTTCCTGTTGCCGGGCCTGGTGGAACTGCACACCGACAACCTGGAAAAACACATGACCCCGCGCCCCGGCGTGGACTGGCCGTCGACCTCGGCGGTGCTCAGCCATGATGCGCAGATCATCGCGGCCGGCATCACCACGGTGTTCGACGCGGTGTCCATCGGCGACGTAAACCCCAAGGGCAACCGCATGCAGAAACTGCCGGCGATGCTCAATGCCATCGCGGCGGCAGAAAGCGCCGGCCTGACCCGCGCCGAACACCACCTGCACCTGCGGTGCGAGCTGTGCCACCCCGACACCCTGAGCGTGTTCCGCGACCTGGTGGAAAACCCGTTGGTGCAGTTGGTGTCAGTGATGGACCACTCGCCGGGCCAGCGCCAGTTCGTGCTTGAATCCAAGTACCGTGAGTACTACATGGGCAAGTACCACCTGAACGACGAGACCATGGACGCGTTCATCAAGCTGCAAATGGCCAACTCCAGGGAGTACAGCGACCGCTACCGCGCCGCGATCGTCGAGCATTGCCTGGAACGCGGCCTGTCGGTGGCCAGCCATGACGATGCGACGTTGGCGCATGTGGAGGAGTCGGCGCGCTATGGCATGACCATCGCCGAATTCCCCACCACCCTGGAAGCGGCGCGTGGCTGCCGGCAACTGAACATGAAAGTTCTGATGGGCGCGCCGAACGTGGTGCGTGGCGGGTCCCACTCGGGTAATGTGGCCGCCGCCGGCCTGGCCGCCGAAGGATTGCTGGATATACTTTCCAGTGACTACTACCCGGCCAGCCTGTTGCAGGCGGCGTTTGTGCTGGCCGATCAACAGGACGGCGGCGACCTTTCTCGGGCGGTCAGGATGATCAGCCTGGCGCCCGCGCACGCGGCGGGCCTGAGTGATCGCGGCGAAATCGCTATCGGTCTGCGGGCCGACCTGGTGCAAGCCAAAAAAAGCCGCGACGGACTGCCCGTGGTCCAACAAGTGTGGCGACAAGCGAAGAGGGTGTTTTGATGGCAGGCAGGTTGATCTATCTCATCGGACCATCGGGTTCGGGCAAGGACAGCCTGCTGGATGCCGCACGACCGCGTCTGGCCGAGCGTGGTTGCCGCATTGTGCGGCGGGTCATCACCCGCTCGGCGGAAGCGGTGGGCGAAGCGGCGCAGGGTGTGAGCCCGGCGCAGTTTGCCGCAATGGAGGCCGAGGGCGCATTTGCCCTCAGCTGGCACGCCAACGGGTTGTCCTATGGCATCCCGCGGGAAATCGATGAGTGGCTGGCGGCGGGGCACGATGTGCTGGTCAACGGCTCCCGCGGCCACCTGGCGCAAACCCGGCTGCGTTACCCGAACCTGCTGGTGGTGCTGCTGACGGTAGACCAAGGGGTGTTGCGCCAGCGCTTGCTGGCGCGGGGTCGCGAATCCCTGGCGGATATTGATCTGCGCCTGGCGCGCAATGCGCGATTCGCCGAGGGATTGAGCGCTGCTGCAGACGTGTTCCTGCTCGACAATTCCGGCCAACTGGAACACACGGTCGAGCGCTTGCTGGGCTGCCTAGACGGGCAACCTGCATGCGCCTGACACTGCTGGGCACCGGCGATGCGCGGCAAGTGCCGGTGTATGGCTGTGAGTGCGCCGCCTGTGGCCTGGCCCGCCATGACCAGAGCCTGCGCCGCCGCCCATGCAGCGCATTGATCGAGTGTGGCGACCAGCGTTGGTTGATCGACAGCGGGTTGCCCGACCTCACCGAACGCTTCCCGCCCCGCAGTTTCAACGGGATTCTCCAGACCCACTACCACGCCGATCACGCCCAAGGCCTGCTGCATTTGCGTTGGGGCCAGGGGCTGGTGATTCCGGTGCATGGTCCGGTGGATCCGGAAGGGTTGTCCGACCTGTACAAACACCCCGGCATCCTCGATTTCAGCCAGCCGTTTGCCGAGTTTGAAACCCGCCGGTTGGGTGAACTGAGCGTCACCGCGTTACCGCTGCTGCATTCTAAGCCCACCCTGGGGTATCTGCTGGAAGGTGAAGGGCGGCGCATTGCCTACCTTACCGACACCGTCGGCCTGCCACCCGCCACCCGCGATTGGCTGCAACGCGAGCCGCTGGATGTGCTGGTACTCGATTGCTCCATGCCGCCGCAACCGCAGGCACCGCGCAATCACAATGACCTGACGCTGGCGTTGCAATGTATTGAAGAGGTGGGTGCGCAGTTGGGGGTGCTGACCCATGTGGGGCATACGCTGGATGCGTGGTTGTTGCAGCATCGGCGGGAGCTGCCGCGGCATGTGACGGTGGGCTGGGATGGGCGGGTGAT
>NZ_JBYSWF010000111.1:0-14709 GCF_058780865.1 Pseudomonas sp. GP01-A4 | reverse complement strand
ATACCCAGCTGGTTAACCCGCCGATACAAGGTCGCCCTGGAAATCCCCAACGCCTGCGCCGCCGCCAGCGGCTTCCATCGATGCCGAATCAACGCATCCAGCACCCGTTGCCGCTCCGGGCTCACGCTTTCCTGCTCTTCAACCGCAACCGCTTCATCGGGACATCTACCGATTGAATCACCTCTCACAAATCGCGCAGACATAGGCGGCGCGTGTAAGTACGCTCGCACAAAAAATATATAAGGATCAATTGAAGCTCTTTGGTGGATGTATCATCTCTGATTCTGCGAAAGTTCCGTAGGACACTACTATTGTGCCTGTAGGGGTAATGTTATCTGTTGGTGAGTAAGTTGGCCTGAAAGTTGAATTTTTATGTGATTTATCAATTGCTTTTACTTTATTTTTTTTACGTATACGGCTGATTTATAAGAGTAATTTTCTGTTGTGGTGTGGGTGGGCTTGGTTTTTTTCAAAAAAACTTCACATCTGAAGGGGTTGCATCAAGTGTTGTTTCATTGTTTTATATTTGTGCCTTCTGCTTTATATAAGTTCCAAGATTTATCTGGTACTGGTTCTTCTGAAGGTTCTTCGCCAGTTTATTTTTATCAGTATTGAGGATTTTTTTGAATGCATGGTGGTGCTTCTTTTGAATTGTACTTCGCGATATTGATTGAATGATTTTGATAGGCCGAAATGCTTCGCCGGTTTTTAAGCTTGAGTTGCTACGTGATCAAATTTCGTTCTGATTGGTTTGCGCGGGAGCCTTGGCTATTGAGGATTTATTGTCGGCTTCCATGGAGGAAATAAAATGGGTGCTCTTAGTGTTTCGAGTAATATGGTTGAAGTGTCATTGATTTTTGGAGGGATGTCGCCGGAGCACGCCGCATCTAGGGAGTCCTTCAGCTATGTATATGATCAGTTGTGTACTGAAAATTGTGGTGTGTGTATAAATCATGTTTATTATGTTGATTCTGATAATTATGTTAGTTTTTATGATTTTGACAGAAGTTGGCACTCTCGTGACTATATGGTCTCAAAGAATGCAGTGGATTATGCGACTTTCGCAAAGCATGTATTAGGTGCCAATGGTTATATCGTTAATCTTTTGCATGGTAATTATGGGGAAGATGGGCATATTCAAGGTTTGGCTAATATTGTTGGTCTTCGTGGTACTTTTGGGCCAGTTTTGCCGTCAAGTTTGGCAATGAGCAAAATTCACATGCAGTGCTACGTATCAGGGTCGCAAAGTACTATAAAAGTACCTGCGACGTTAACGTTAACAGACGCTAAGTCTTGTTCGGCAGTCGCGGAGATAAAAAATCTCTTTGATGGGCTTAAAGTAGTCGTTAAGCCTAACTCATTGGGGGCGTCTTTGTTTACTGAGCGATATACGGTTTCCGATATTGAAATATCTATAATAGAAGATAATCTGCGCGCTATATTCAAATATGACGAAAGAGCTTTGATTCAAGAGTTTGTTGAGGGTCAAGAGTATTCTATAGGATGCATAAGGCTTAATCAAAAAGTCGTTGTCTTACCAGCCATTAGAATTGATACAAAGAGAGGCTTTTTTGGACATGAGGAGAAGCACCGGATTGGTAGCGCTGATGAGGTCCTGATGGAGGAGGATACTGTGGAGATCCTGCATGTGAAGCGTGTTTCTCGGGACTTATTTGATGAGTTAGGTTTTTCACATATGTGCCGTTTTGATTACATTTTAACTCCAAGTGGTGATGTGTATTTTTTAGAGGCCAATCCAATCCCTGGGCTGATGCGTAATAGTATTCTTCCAAAAATGTTGAATGGATATGGGCTTTCCTTGGCAGATATGATACTTAACTTTGTCTCTCAGGATGATATGAAGGTTATGAGGCTTTCTAAAGTTGACTACACGATAGATTAAGGAGCAATGGCATGGAACGCATTGGTTTGATTGGAGGTGTAAGTTGGGTTTCTACAATGGAGTATTATCGTAGGTTCAATCTGATCGCGCAGGAAGCAGGTGGGCACAAATCGGCGGATCTTATGGTGTTTAGTCTAGATTTTAGTAAAATCCTAAAGTGTCAACAAGAAGATGATTTTAAAGGTGAGTTTGAGATTCTGTTAAGTGCGGCGATTAAGTTGGAGTGTGCGGGGGTAACCAAGATATTAATATGTTCCAATACCACTAGTAAGACTTGCGACTTGCTCAAAAATAAGATTTCCATTCCGGTTATAAATGTCATAGATGCAACGATTTCCGCGGTTAAGGCCTCTGGATTCAAAAAAGTAGGATTGCTGGGGACCAAGTATGTGATGGAACGTGGTTTTTATGTCGATAGATTTGGAGTGGAAGATATTGAGGTTTCTTTGCCGGAGGCGCATCTCCGTTATGCTGTCCATGCCGCGATTTATGATGACTTGTGTCTACATAATTTTTCCAAGAAAGCCAAGAGCGCGGTCTATCGAGCGATGGATAATCTGATTGATCAGGGTGTAGAAAGTTTAATATTGGGGTGTACTGAGTTGCCTTTGATTGTCGATGAACGATCAGAATATGGCGGGGTTGATTTGATTGACTCAATTGATGTGCATATTGCGGCGGCTTTAGGTCGCCAGAGAGTTTCAAGAGGCTTAGGGGGCTAGTTAATTGAGCTTCGTTCAAGGGTTAGCATTTCTGTCGATACTATTATGTGTTACTTTGAGAACTCTGTTCTTTCGAAGTGTAGCGAGTAAAGCTCTTCCAAAAACTACTGCTTGGGCGATTGGGTCTGGAACTACCTGTATTTGTTTATTGTTGTTTCCTATTGCTTGGGTAACTGGGCTGGCGAATACGGATATGCTCCTGAATGCGTCGGGAGCGATAGCGGGGCTAACTAAGGGGGGCTTGCTTACGATGCTCCTTGTTGTCCAGCAACAGATAATTGGCCGTAGCGTTTCTGCCACGGCATATATTTTTCCGATTGCAATCGGTGCGATAGTTTTTTTGGAGTATTGGCTTTTTGGTAGTCAGATATCAGGGCAGGGCATACTTTCAGTACTCGTTCTTTTTATAGGGGGGATTTGTTTTGTGATTTTTGGTCATCTGAGTTTTATGCCTCGGATTGATAAATTTAGATTCTATTTTATGATTCTCGCCGTAATAGGATTTGCTGGATGTGACAAGGTTGGAATACCAGCGTCTGGTTGGTACGTATATTTACTATATGTCGGAATTGGCAATTGGGTGTCCGCGCGATTTTTTATATATGAGAAGTCTGGAATGAGATTTGGTTTGTGGGTGATGATCGCGTTGGGATGGACCATTCCTGAGTTAATTTTTAATTTTGCGCTGGCGGGGACTCTACCAGTTAGCTATGGATATTTAGCAATTTCGATGAGAGTTCCATTGCTTATGATCGTCGCCTATTTCTTATATAAAGAAGGGCGTGCAAAATCCCAAATTTTCTTTGGGGCTATCGCTTTTTTAGGAACCGTTCCACTTTTTATTAAATGAGGTGTGTTTATGGTCGCATGTGTTCCTTATTTCTGCCAATGGGAATCCCGACTTTTGGCTGCCGATATAATTTCTGGCGAGAAGACGGTTTCTGAGGATCCGCTTTGGATAAACTCTGGAGCCCGATGCGTGGATGAGTATGCATTGTGGGCTAATCACGTATGTGGCATGGCCTGCCTTAAGATGCTTCTTGCCGCCAAGACGGGTCTCGTTCACTCAACGTTCAGCCTTCTGGAAAAGGCGTTGGCCTACGGAGCCTACGTAGTCGATGGCGAAAGTATCCATGGGATGATTTATGCGCCGGCGATTGAGATGTTAAATAAAGAATTTGGTCTGAAGGCACAGATTGTCACCGGTATCTCTGCGGAGGAGATCAAGCCGATGTTTACTGACGGTCATTTCTTTATTGCGTCTGTGCACCCTTCTATTCGATGGCCTGAGCAAGAGCCGCCAAAGAAAGGAGGTCATCTTGTATTGGTAACAGACGCAACTGATGACTTCCTGAAGTTTCATAACCCATCGGGTCATAACTCACATTCGCAGGAAAACGTCGTCATGAATGCTGAGTCCTTCGGAAGGTACTTTGCGGGTCGAGGAGTCTTAATTAGATAAGAGTAGAAGTGGTTTTTGATAACGCCTGTCTGGGGTAGGCAGCTATAAGCTGCCATTCGATGGGCTTGTCAGTGTTTTCCGGGCATGTCGATACCCAGCTGGTTAACCCGCCGATACAAGGTCGCCCTGGAAATCCCCAACGCCTGCGCCGCCGCCAGCGGCTTCCAGCGATGCCGAATCAGTGCGTCCAGCACCAACTGCCGTTCCGGGCTGACGCTTTCCGATGTTTCCACCGCAACCGCGTCACCACGAACTTCCACCGGCAAATCCGCCAGTTGAATCGTCCCGCCGTCGCACACCGCACACGCATACGCCAACACATGCCGCAGTTGCCGCACATTCCCCGGCCAGGCATAACCCAGCAGCGACTCCAGCGCCGCTGCCGCGATCCCGACCGCAACACCGCTGTGCCGCGCCTCCTGCTCCAGAAGCCGATTGATCAATGCCAGTTTGTCCATGCGCTCGCGCAATGGCGGCACACAGAACCGCGCACAGCCCAACCGGAAATACAAATCCTCGCGAAAGCTTCCAGCACTCACCAGCGCCGCCAAGTCCCGATGGCTGGCGCAGATCACCTGGATATCCACCGCCCGGGTTTTTGCCCCGCCCAGCGGCGCCACTTCACCTTCGGCCATTACCCGCAGCAGTCGCGTCTGCAACGCCAGCGGCATGTCGCCGATCTCGTCGAGAAACAACGTGCCGCCATCGGCCTGCAACAGCAGCCCGGTCATGCCCTTGCTGGAGGCACCGGTAAATGCCCCGGCCACGTAGCCGAACAGTTCGCTCTCGATCAGGTTTTCCGGGATCGCCGCGCAGTTTACCGCCACAAAGGGGCCGTCGCGACGGGCGCTGCGTTCATGCAACTGGCGGGCAAACACTTCCTTGCCGGCGCCGGTTTCGCCCTGGACCAGCACCGGCAGGTTGCGGTCCTTGACCCGCACGGCCAGGCGCAGATGTTCTTCTACTCGCGGGTCTACCTGATGACTCGAAGACACCGTCGCACGTGCAGCCTTACGCCGCGGCGCGCTGACCCGTACCTGCAACGCCCCCGGCTCGCCGAGCCAATGCAACTGCTGCGTCGATTGATCGGTCACGGCGCGCAACGCGTCCAGGTCAAACACTTCGCCGATATGCTCCGGCAATTGCCCGAAGCGCAACCTCAGGGCCTGCCGCGCCTTGCTGTTCAAGGCTTGCAGCCGCCCATCCTGATCCCACGCCAGCAGCATGTCCGGCTGGCTGTCGACGTAACCGGGCGTGCTGTGGGCCTGCAACACCCAATGTTGCCGGGCGCTGTGCATGAAAAACGCATTCTCGATGGCCCGCGCGCTTTGCGCCACCATCTGCCGCACCAGGTGCTGGCTGCGCCGGTCATCCGGCGATTTGAGGGCGGAGGCGTCCATCACGCCCAGCAGGTTGCCCTGGGGATCAAAGATGGGTGCGGCAGAGCAGGTCAGGCCGATAAACGCCGCACGAAAGTGGTCGCGCTTGTGCACGGTGACCGCGGCCTTGCTGGTCAGCACCGTGGCCACGCCGCAGGTGCCTTCCTCGGCTTCCGACCAGCAGGTGCCCAGGTACAGGCCGGCCTTGCGGCAGTCGTTGCGAATGCCGGCGTCCACGCGGTGGTCGATGGTCTGGCCCTGGGCGTCGGTGAGCATCACGCAGTAATCGGCGTGGCGCACCCGGTTGTGAATCTGCCCGACTTCCTCACTGGCGATGCGCATGAACAGCTCGGCGCGTTCGCGGCATTCCTTGAGCAGGGTGCTGGTGAGGATGCGCGGCCCTTGCAGGGAACCGGGGTCGAGGTGGTGCTGCTCCATGGAGCGGCGCCAGGAATCAAAAATCAGCGACGGCACCGGAGCCTGGGGCAGGCGGTCGGCGTTGCGTACCACGCGGCTGACACAGTCGACATGGTCCTTGGAGTTCACGGCGAGCATTGAAGCCTCCGGTTCTCGATCCTTGTTGTTATGCCCGCCATTAAGCGCCCATGGGCCGGGAGGAACAAGGCCGGCCTGACCAACTGCCCGAGGTGAGACGCAGCGTCTCATTGCGCCGCAGACGCTGCGGGCAGGTTGCAACGGCGCGTCTCATTGAACGGTCCACAGTGGCACGTCCACGCTTCCAGGCAACTGCTCTGGGTCAAGGCTTTCCCGGGTTTTCCAGCGGATTGGCACAGGCCGTGCTGAGTGCCTTGCAGCTGGCCTGATCCAGCCTTTTGTGTGTCGAGACAACCTGGAGAACAACAAGATGTCCACTCACCTGTCCACCGATCAACTGCTCCATGCCTACACCGTGATGCGCACCATCCGTGATTTCGAAGAACGCCTGCACGTGGAATTCGCCACCGGCGAGATTCCCGGTTTCGTGCATTTGTATGCCGGCCAGGAGGCCAGCGCCGCCGGGGTCATGGCCCACCTCAACGATGAAGATTGCATCGCGTCCAACCACCGTGGCCACGGCCATTGCATCGCCAAGGGTGTGGACGTGTTCGGCATGGTGGCCGAGATCTACGGCAAGAAAACCGGGGTGTGCGGCGGCAAGGGCGGCTCCATGCACATCGCCGACCAGGAGAAGGGCATGCTCGGCGCCAACGGCATTGTGGGTGCCGGGGCGCCGCTGGCGGCCGGTGCGGCCCTGGCGGCCAAGCTCAAGGGCAGCGCGGGGGTGGCGGTCGCGTTTTTCGGCGACGGCGGCTCCAACGAGGGGGCGGTGTTCGAAGCGATGAACCTGGCCTCGATCATGAACCTGCCGTGCCTGTTCGTGGCCGAGAACAACGGTTATGCCGAAGCCACCGGGTCCGGCTGGTCGGTGGCCTGCAAGGACATTGCCGAGCGTGCCGTGGGTTTTGGCATGCCGGGGGTGATTGTCGACGGCAACGACTTTTTTGCCGTGCACGCCGCCCTCGGCGTCGCGGTAGAGCGTGCCCGCAGCGGTAAAGGGCCGACGCTGGTGGAGGTCAAACTGAGCCGTTTCTACGGCCACTTCGAAGGCGATGCGCAAACCTATCGCGGCCCGGACGAAGTGAAAAACCTGCGGGAAACCGGCGACTGCCTGAGCCTGTTTCGCCAGCGCTGCACCGCCGAAGGCTGGCTCGACGCGGCTCAGTTCGAACGCATCGACACCGAAGTCGCGCAGCTGATCGAAGACGCCGTGCGCCTGGCCAAGTCCGATCCCAAACCCCAGGCCGCCGACCTGCTGAGCGATGTCTACGTCGCCTACCGCTAACCGCCACCCACTACAAAAACAATCCGTGGAGAAGTCATCATGGCTAGAAAAATCAGCTATCAGCAGGCAATCAACGAAGCCCTGGCCCAGGAAATGCGCCGCGACCAGAGCGTGTTCATCATCGGCCAGGATGTGTCCGGCGGCACCGGTTCGCCCGGTGAACAGGACGCCTGGGGTGGCGTGCTCGGCGTCACCAAGGGGCTGTATCCGGAGTTCCCCGACCGCGTGCTCGACGCGCCACTTTCCGAGGTCGGTTATGTGGGCATGGCCGTCGGTGCAGCCACCCGTGGCATGCGCCCGGTGTGCGAGTTGATGTTCGTCGACTTTATCGGCTGCTGCCTCGACCAGTTGCTCAACCAGGCGGCGAAGTTTCGCTATATGTTCGGTGGCAAGACCACCACGCCGCTGGTGGTGCGCGCCATGTACGGCGCCGGCCTGCGTGCGGCGGCCCAGCATTCGCAGATGCTCACCTCAATGTGGACGCATATTCCCGGGCTCAAGGTGGTGTGCCCGGCCACGCCCTATGACGCCAAGGGCATGCTGATCCAGGCGATCCGCGACAACGACCCGGTGATTTTTCTCGAACACAAAATGCTCTACAGCCTCCAGGGCGAAGTGCCGGAAGAGCTGTACACCGTGCCGTTCGGCGAAGCCAACTACGTGCGTGAAGGCAACGATGTAACCCTGGTGACCTACGGGCGCATGGTGCACACCGCCCTGGAAGCCGCAGCCAATCTGGCGCGCCAGGGTATCGACTGCGAAGTGTTGGACCTGCGCACCACCAGCCCGCTGGACGAAGACAGCATCCTTGAAAGCGTGGAGAAAACCGGGCGCCTGGTGGTGATCGACGAGTCCAACCCACGTTGCTCGATTGCCACGGACATCAGTGCATTGGTGGCGCAACGGGCGTTCGGCTTCCTGCGCGCGCCGATCGAAATGGTCACCGCGCCTCACACGCCGGTGCCGTTCTCCGATGCCCTGGAGGACCTGTACATCCCCAACGCGGCGAAGATCGAAGCTGCGGTGCTGAAGATTGCCGACAAGAGGAATGCCGCATGATCCATACACTGACCATGCCCAAGTGGGGGCTGTCGATGACCGAGGGCCGGGTTGATGTCTGGCTCAAGCAGCCGGGCGACCGGGTGGAGAAGGGTGAAGAGGTGCTGGATGTCGAGACCGACAAGATTTCCAGCAGTGTCGAGGCACCCTTCAGCGGGGTGCTGCGGCGGGTGTTGGCCCAGAGCGATGAGACATTGCCCGTGGGGGCATTGCTGGCAATCGTGGTGGAAGGCGAGGCCAGCGAGGCCGAGATTGATGGGGTGATCGAGGCGTTCCAGGCGGGGTTCGTTTCCAGTGCCGCCGAGGCTGAAGCCAGCGGGCCATCGGCACAGAAGGTCGAGGTGGGCGGGCGCCTGCTGCGCTATCTGGACCTCGGGGAGGGCGGCACACCGCTGGTGCTGGTGCACGGCTTTGGTGGCGACCTGAATAACTGGCTGTTCAATCACCCGGTGCTCGCGGCTGAGCGGCGGGTGATCGCCCTGGATTTGCCGGGGCATGGCGAGTCGGGCAAGTACCTGCAAACGGGCGAGCTTGAGGAGCTGAGCCAGGCGGTATTGGCACTGCTGGATTATCTGAAGGTTGACCGGGTACACCTCGCCGGGCATTCCATGGGCGGGCTGGTTTCCCTGAACCTCGCGCGGGTGGCACCGCAGCGTGTGGCGTCGTTGACCCTGATCGCCAGCGCTGGGTTGGGTACGCAGATCAACAGTGACTACCTGCAAGGTTTTATCGACGCGAGCAATCGCAATGCACTCAAGCCGCAACTGGTGCAACTGTTCAGCGATCCGGCGCTGGTGACTCGGCAGATGCTGGAAGACATGCTCAAGTTCAAGCGCCTGGAGGGTGTGGAGCAGGCGTTGCGGCAGATCACCGGAGCGTTGTTCAGCGGTGGTCGGCAATTGGTGGATTTGCGCAGTGTGGTGGGGCAGCAGCCGAGCCTGGTGATCTGGGGCAGTGAGGACGCAATCATCCCGGCGAGCCATGCCCAGGGGCTGGAGGCTCAGGTGGAGATACTGCCGGGGCAGGGGCATATGGTGCAGCTGGAGGCAGCGGAGCGGGTGAATCAGTTGATGCTGGCGTTTCTTCGGAGCTGATCGTTCCCACGCTCCGCGTGGGAACGATCTTCAAATGTGGGAGCGGGCTTGCTCGCGAAGGCGGTGTATCAGTGCCAGATTTATTGACTGACCCACCGCATTCGCGAGCAAGCCCGCTCCCACACAAGCCCGCTCCTACATTTACCTCTGGCGCTTCAGGGTCTCGCTGGGCAACTCCTGAAACAACGCCCGATAACTGTTGGAAAACCGCCCCAAATGCCAGAACGACCAATTCATCGCCACCTCCGCCACGGTGGTGTCCACTGACGGCGGGTTCAACAACTCCCGCCGTGCACTGTTCAACCGGCGCAACCGCAACCACTGCGCCGGGCTCATCCCTGTATACGTCTTGAACCCGTGCTGCAACTGGCGCAACGGCACCCCGGCAATGCGCGCCAGTTGCAGCAGGTTGACGGTTTCATCCGGCACATCCGCCGCCCATTCGCCAATGCGCGCCATGATGATTCGCTCCTCGGTGCGTCGCTGCAATGAGCCCTTGTCGAGGCACACGCAGGCGTTGTCGAGGATGAACAGGCAATCGTCGAGCAACTGTTGCGTGAGGGCATCACGACTCGGCAGGTCCAGCGTCGCCGACAGCCGTGTCAGCGTGCCGCTGAGCCAGCGGCTGAACAACGGGTTTTGCAGGGAGTTGAGCGGGGCCATGAACAACCCCTCCAGCTTCGCCACATCCAGACCATGGCGCTGGACAAACTGCGGCCCGAACACCACTGCCACTTCGCGGTAGTTTTCCGGGGTGATCCAGGTGTTGCGGCTTTCGCCATTGAGCACGTACAGCGCGTTGTCGCTGCCATCGAAACAGAACGCCAGGGAACCCGGCGGCGCGTTGAAGTTCTGCTCCACCCGGGTGTTCATCCGCTCTTCGTACACCTCGACACCTTGCAGGTCGAGGTAGCGGATCTGCCCGGCGAAATGCCCTGGGGACATCTGCTGGTACTGCTGCACCCAACCGGGTGTCGCACTGCATTGAGCGGCCACATCACCGGTGGTGAAGGCCTGTACGCGCAAAGCTGTTGCCTGTGTCATGGGTAACCTGGGCGCACTCTATTGGTGCGTTGTGGTTGGCGCAAAGTGGATAGATGCCGTTGGACGGCTGGCCCAAGATAGACCTCAATGCGCCGCGAGGGAAGCCCGCGGCGCAGCATCCAACCCATGACGAGGTCCTTATGAACGCCCCCTTCGATCAGCTGTCCGCCTGGCTGAAAGAACACAAGATTACCGAAGTCGAATGCGTGATCAGTGATTTGACTGGCATCGCACGCGGCAAGATTTCGCCCACCAACAAGTTCCTGCATGAGCGAGGCATGCGCCTGCCGGAAAGTGTGTTGCTGCAAACGGTAACCGGGGACTTTGTCGACGACGATATCTACTACGACCTGCTGGACCCGGCCGACATCGACATGATCTGCCGCCCGGTGTCCAACGCCACCTACGTGGTGCCATGGGCCATCGAGCCCACCGCCATCGTGATCCACGACACCTTCGACAAGCAGGGCAACCCCATCGAACTGTCGCCGCGCAACGTGCTGAAAAAGGTCCTGCAACTCTATACCGACCAGGGCTGGCAGCCGATTGTCGCGCCGGAGATGGAGTTCTACCTGACCCAGCGCTGCGAAGACCCGGACCTGCCGCTGAAGACCCCGCTGGGCCGTTCCGGTCGCGCCGAAAGTGGCCGCCAGTCGTTCTCCATCGACGCTGCCAACGAGTTCGACCCGCTGTTCGAAGACGTCTACGACTGGTGCGAAGCCCAGGGCCTGGACCTCGACACGCTGATCCATGAAGACGGCCCGGCGCAGATGGAAATCAACTTCCGCCACGGCGACGCCCTGGACCTGGCCGACCAGATCACCGTGTTCAAACGCACCCTGCGCGAGGCTGCACTCAAGCACAACGTGGCGGCCACCTTCATGGCCAAACCGGTGGCCGACGAGCCCGGCAGCGCCATGCACCTGCACCAGAGCGTGGTGGAGATCGCCACCGGCAAGCAGGTGTTTGTCGATGAGCACGGCAACAAGAGCCAACTGTTCCTCAACCACATCGGCGGCCTGCAGAAGTACATCCCCAAGCTGCTGCCGATGTTTGCGCCTAACGTCAACTCGTTCCGCCGCTTCCTGCCGGACACCTCGGCACCGGTCAACGTCGAGTGGGGCGAAGAAAACCGCACCGTTGGCCTGCGTGTACCGAGTTCCAGCCCCGACGCCATGCGCGTGGAAAACCGTCTGCCGGGCGCCGACGCCAACCCGTACCTGGCCATCGCCGCCAGCCTGCTGTGCGGCTACCTCGGCATGATCGAAAAGGTCGAGCCCAGCGCCCCGGTGGAAGGCCGTGCCTACGAACGCCGCAACCTGAGGCTGCCGATCACCATCGAAGACGCCCTGGCGCGCATGGAAGAGTGCGACACCGTCAAGCAGTACCTGGGGGACAAGTTTGTGCGCGGCTACGTCGCGGTCAAGCGCGCCGAACACGAGAACTTCAAGCGAGTCATCAGCTCCTGGGAACGTGAATTCCTGCTGCTGAGCGTCTGACGACTCGTCCGTAGTTTAGCGAGGCTGCCGTCGGGCCCACCGCAATTGTGTCTGATACATCGCTACGCAGCCTCGCCAAGGCTCGACAGCTGCTACGGGCAGAATGGCTGGATGAATACATAAAAATCAATCAAGCAAAGGGGTGTCGATATGCGTCTGGTGAAAAAGCTTCTCCCGCTGGCCTTGGCGGCATTGTTCAGCAGCGCGGGTCATGCCGCGCAGACGGTCAGTGTGTACAACTGGACCGACTACATCGGTGAGACCACCTTGGCCGACTTCCAGGCCAAGACCGGGATCAAGGTGATCTACGACGTGTTCGACTCCAACGAAACCCT
Source organism: Pseudomonas sp. GP01-A4 (assembly GCF_058780865.1). Lineage (NCBI taxonomy): Bacteria > Pseudomonadati > Pseudomonadota > Gammaproteobacteria > Pseudomonadales > Pseudomonadaceae > Pseudomonas > Pseudomonas sp. GP01-A4. The sequence goes on along the minus strand of NZ_JBYSWF010000111.1, from coordinate 2,369 downwards.
GGAAGGCAAACTGCTCGCCGGCCGTACCGGCTACGATGTGGTGGTGCCGTCCAACCACTTCCTGGCGCGCCAGGTAAAGGCCGGCGCGTTCCTCAAGCTGGACCGTTCGCAGCTACCCAACTTCAAGAACCTCGACCCCAAGCTGCTCAAGCTGCTGGAGAAAAACGACCCGGGCAACGAGCATTCGGTGCCGTACCTATGGGGCACCAACGGCATCGGCTATAACGTGGACAAGGTCAAGCAGGTGTTGGGCATCGACCATATTGACTCGTGGGCCGTGCTGTTTGAACCGGAGAACATCAAGAAGCTCCACGAGTGCGGCGTAGCATTCCTCGACTCGGCGGATGAACTGTTCCCGGCGATCCTCAACTACATGGGCAAGGACCCGCGCAGCGAGAATCCCGAAGACTACAAACAGGCCGAGGCCAAGCTGCTGACCCTGCGGCCGTACATCACTTATTTCCATTCCTCCAAGTACATCTCGGACCTGGCCAACGGTGATATCTGCGTCGCCTTCGGTTATTCCGGCGACGTGTTCCAGGCGGCCAACCGCGCCAAGGAAGCCAAGAACGGCGTGAACATCGCCTACTCGATCCCCAAGGAAGGCAGCAACCTGTGGTTCGACCTGCTGGCCATCCCGGCGGACGCCGCCAACCCGAAAGCCGCCCACGCCTTCATCAACTACTTGCTGGACCCTGAAGTGATCGCCAAGGTCAGCGCCAGCGTCGGCTACGCCAACCCGAACCCGGCGGCCAAGGCCTTCATGGCCCCCGAGCTGGTGAACAACCCCGAGATCTACCCGTCCCAGGAAGTGCTCGACAAACTCTACATTTCCACCACCCCGACGCCCGCCGTCATGCGCTTGATGACGCGGTCCTGGAGCAAAGTGAAGACCAACAAATGAACCGTTCCTCCTCCGACCACGCTCGTTCCTATTACCTGGCTTCGGCCAACACCATGCCCCGGCGCCCAGCGCTGGGGGCTGACCTGATCGCCGATGTGTGTGTGATCGGCGGTGGGTTCACCGGGGTCAACACCGCCATCGAACTGGCCCAGCGCGGGCTGTCGGTGATCCTGCTGGAGGCCCGGCGGATTGGCTGGGGCGCCAGCGGGCGCAATGGCGGGCAGTTGATTCGCGGGATTGGGCATGACGTATCGGGCTTTGCCAGGTACGTGGGGGAGGAGGGCGTGCGTTACCTGCAGCAGGCCGGGATCGATTCGGTGGCGTTGGTGGGCGAGCGGATTCGCGAGCACGGGATTGACTGTGATTTGCGCTGGGGGTTTTGCGAGTTGGCGAATACGCCGGCGCAGTTTGCGGCGTTTCAGGGGGAGCTGGAGAGCCTGGCTGCCTTGGGGTATGCGCCTGAAACACGGTTGGTGGCATCGCAGGATATGGCGCAGGTGGTTGGCTCAGGCTTGTATGCGGGTGGCTTGGTGGACATGGGCTCCGGGCATCTGCACCCGTTGAACCTGGTGCTGGGGGAGGCTGGTGTGGCCGAATCCCTTGGGGTGCGGATCTTTGAAGACAGCCCGGTGCTGGAGTTGATCCATGGCGACACGGTGCAGGTGCGTTGCGCGTCCGGCACCGTGCGCGCCGGTAACCTGGTGCTGGCGTGCAATGCGCATCTGGAGGAATTGGAGTCGAAGTTGAGCGGCAAGGTGCTGCCAGCGGGGAGCTACATCATTGCGACCGAGCCGCTGTCGGTTGGGGTGGCTGATCAGTTGATTCCGCAGAACCTGGCGTTGTGTGATCAGAAAGTGGGGTTGGATTATTACCGCCTTTCGGCGGATCGGCGGTTGTTGTTTGGGGGGGCTTGTCATTATTCGGGGCGTGATCCGGTGGATATCGCGGGGTATATGCGGCCGAAGATGCTCAAGGTTTTTCCGCAGTTGGCGAATACCGCGATTGAGTTTCAGTGGGGGGGGAAGATCGGTATCACCGCCAATCGCTTTCCCCAGGTGGGGCGCCTGAAGCAGCATCCGAATGTGTTCTATGCCCAGGGGTATTCGGGGCATGGGTTGAACGTGACTCACTGGTGTGCGCGGTTGTTGGCTGAGGGGATTCAGGCTGGGCAGAGCCGGGGGTTGGATATTTTCAGCCAGGTGCCGCATATGACTTTCCCGGGGGGTAAGGTGTTGCGTTCGCCGCTGCTGGCGTTGGGGATGTTGTGGTATCGGGTGCGGGAGATGGTGGGGTGATTGATTGTGTACATATCCGTTTCTTCGGTAACGGCCACCTAGGGTTTCGCTCTTACAGCGAGTCACTTTGCAAAAGCGGCAAAGTAACCAAAGCGCTCTGCCCCGCCTGTCGGCACCTCGCCTAGGCTCGGTGTTCCCTCACTCCGGCATTGCTCCGCGGGCCGCCGCGA
>NZ_JBYSWF010000110.1:0-14834 GCF_058780865.1 Pseudomonas sp. GP01-A4 | reverse complement strand
ACATTTCCGGTGACTGACACTCCGCCTTCGCGAGCAAGCCCGCTCCCACATTTTTTGACCGAGTGATTCCGCCAGCTCAGCGGTACAGAATCCCGCCATCAATCAACGGCGATTGCCCGGTCATGTAATCCGAATCCGGCCCCGCCAGGTACGACACCAGCCCCGCCACATCCTCCGGCGTTTCCGCCCGGCCCAACGCAATCCCGTCCACATACTTCTTGTACGTCGCCCCCACCTCGGCGCCGGTAATCTCGGCCATGCGTTTGTCGATCTCGACCCACATATCCGTGCCCACCACACCCGGGCAGTAGGCGTTGACGGTAATCCCGTCACTGGCCAGTTCCCTCGCCGCGGCCTGGGTCAGCGCGCGCACGGCAAACTTGGTGGCCGAATACACCCCCAGCAACGCAAAGCCTTCATGGACGGCAATCGAGCAGGCGTTGATGATCTTGCCCCTCTGCTTCAGCGCCTTGAATTTCTTGCCTGCGGCCTGGATGCCCCAAAGCGTGCCCTGCACGTTGATACGCAGCGTGCGGTCGACCTGTTCCGGGGTTACGTCCAGCAGTGCGTCAATCTGTGCGACACCGGCGTTGTTGATGATGATGTCGAAGCCGCCCAGGGTCTGGTGGGCATGGTCCACCGCCGCGACCACTTGCTCCAGCTTCGAGACATCGGCGACATACACCGAGGCCTTGCGCCCCAGTGCAACGACTTCGGCCGCCACCGCTTCAATCTTCGCGCTGTTGATGTCCACCAACGCTATGTCGGCGCCGTCCCGCGCCAGGCGCAGGGCGATGCCCTGCCCGGCGCCGGTCACCAGTGCAACTTTTCCAGCGATACTCATGACGATCTCCTTCAGCGGTGAGAGAAGTCTTGTCTATCGCAGTTGCCAGGGGCCGCTGTCGAGCAGCAGCAGGATTGATCTGCGGGCTGAGACGGGTCGTCTCAAAGCGAACCATTCTCGAAAACTTGTAAAACGCCGCCGTTATGCCTAGCTTATGCGCCCTCCGCTCTGCGCTCTCAGGCCTTCCCCCATGGTTTTGCGTCTTCGCCCCGCTGCCCCTTCACGTTTTGCCCTCGGCCTGTTGCTCAGCGCAGGTATTGGAAGCAGCCAGGCGGCTGATATCGAGCTGCCGGAGGTGAAGGTCCAGGGCCAGGATGAATCCGGCTATAACACCGACACCGCGTCGGTGGGCGCTTTCAATGAGGCGCCGTTGCTCGACACGCCGGCCTCGATCGCGGTGTTCAACGAGTCGTTGATCAAGGACCAGCAGGCGCGCTTGCTCAGCGAAGTGCTGCGCAATGACGCCTCGGTGGGCGACAGCTATGCGCCCATCGGCTACTACGAAAACTTCGTGGTGCGCGGTTTCTCGCTGAATGCCGCCAGCAGTTACAAGATCAATGGCCGCACCATCACCGGCGAGCAGAACGTTGCCCTGGAGAACAAGCAGCGCGTGGAGCTGCTCAAGGGATTGTCGGGTATGCAAAGCGGGATTTCCGAGCCCAGCGGCGTGATCAATTACGTGACCAAGCGCCCGGAGGATGTGCGCTCGGTGACGGTGTCCACCGATGATCGCGGCAGTGGTTACCTGGCCACCGACGTGGGCGGCTGGTTTGGCAGCGAGCAGCAGTTCGGCCTGCGCGCCAACGTGGCCCATGAAGACCTGCATTCCTATGTCGAACATGCCAATGGCCACCGGGATTTCCTGTCCCTGGCGTTCGACTGGAACATCAGCCCCGACGCGGTATTGCAGCTGGATGCCGAGTATCAGAACAAGCAACAGCGCTCGGTGCCGGGTTATCAGCTGCTGGGCGGGACCGAGGTGCCGCACGACGCGTCGCCGAAAAAACTGCTGGGGCATCAGAGCGGTGCGAATCAGGTAGGGATTGATTCGCTGAACCTCAACGGCAAGTTTGAATATCGCTTCAGTGACCAGTGGAAAGGCAGCGTCAGCGCGGCGCGCAGCAAGGTGGTGATTGATGATTACAGTTCGTTTGCGTGGGGCTGCTACGGGTCCGCGAGCTGTGCCGGGGCCAAGGTACCGAACTACTTCAGCCCGGAAGGCAACTACGATATCTATGACTTCCGCAGCCCTGATGACACCCGGCGCGATGATGAAATCCAGGCCGCGATGACCGGGTTGTTCAATACCGGTGGCCTGGGGCATGAGTTGACGTTTGGCAGCAGTGCGTTTCGGCGAGTGGTGGACAAGCGCGAATCGGTCAACGAGATGATTGGCTCCGGCAATATCAATCAGGACCCGGAAAACTTCGCGCCCACCGATAAGCCCCTGAACGATAGTCATCGCAACCTCGACAGCCGCCAATACGGCCTGTTCGTCACCGACCGCATCAGCTTCAATGAGCAATGGCAGACCATCGTGGGCGGCCGCGAAGTGCGCCTGGACGAAAAGGCTTTCGATGATCAGGGCAACGAGTCGCGCCACACCCGGCAGTATGTGTTCCTGCCCCAGGCGGCGCTGATCTACAAACCGATTGAAAACCTGTCGCTCTACACCAGCTACAGCAAAGGCCTGTCCCTGGGCGGTACCGCGCCGTGGTTTGCCCTGAATAAAGATGAAACCCTCGCCCCGACAGTTTCCCGCCAGATCGAAGCCGGGGTGAAATACGACTGGCGCCGCATCAGCTTTGCCGCCGCGATCTTCCAGACTCGCCAGGCCTATCAATATGCCAGGCCGGATGACGCCGGCGACTACACCTACGTGCAACAGGGCGAGCAGAAAAACACCGGCCTGGAATTGTCCGCCAACGGCTGGGCCACCCAGCGCTTGCAGATCGCCGCCAGCGTCGCGGCCATCCGTGCACGGGTGACGGGCAGCGGCACGCCGGAATACGAAGGCCATCAAGCGATCAACGTGCCGAAACTGCGGGCCAGTCTGTACGCCGACTACGCCCTGCCCTGGGTCGACGGCCTGGCGCTGCTCGGCGGCGTGCAATACAGCGCCAACAAGTACGCCAATCGCACCGGTGATGTGGAAGTGGGCGACTACGCCATCGTCAACGTCGGCAGCCGCTACACCACCAAACTCGATGGCTATGAAACGGTGTTTCGCCTGAGCGTCGACAACCTGTTCGACAAGCGTTACTGGCGCGATGCCGGCGAATACATGGGCGATGACTACCTGTTCCAGGGTGCGCCGTTGACGGCGCGCTTGAGTGCCACGGTCAATTTCTGACGGTACGCGGGATCGCCAGGCATAGCGCCGCCAAGGCGCACACCAACAGGGTCCAGCCCAACTGCTGGACCCAGGCTGCCAGGGTCAACCCCACCCCGATCACCAGGTAATACAGCAAACCGAACAAGGCACCGGCGGTGCCAAGGCGGTCGCGATAAGCCGTGAGTGCCGCCCCCAGGACATTGGGAATCGCCATGCCGAAGGCCATGACCACCAACAGCATCGGCAACACGAACAGCCAACGGTCCTGTAACAGCACCACCAGCACGCTGCCCACTAACATCACGCCACCGGCTGCCAGCACCAGCTGTTCGCTGCCGGCCCCGCGCTTGAGCAACCCCTTGTTGAGCCAGGCCCCAAGCCCCGAGCCCAACGCCAGCAGGACGCCGCTGTAGCCGAACTGCTCGGCAGACAACCCCAGGCGCTGGAACACAAACGGCCCCAGGCTGTAATAGCTGAACAGCGCGATATTGAAGACCGCGACCAGCCCCACCGAACGCCACAGCGCCGCATCCTTGAGCATCAGGCCCAGGGTGCCGCGCAACGACGCTGTGGGCAGCGAGGCCGGGCGGGTTTCCGGCAAGGCCCACAGGCACCAGGTCCATAACGTCAGCGCCAACAGCAACAAAGCGGTGAGCACCCCGCGATAGCCAAAGTGCTGCACCAGGCCCGCGCCAGTGAACAGGCCAATGGCGGGGCTGGCCGCCAGGGCAATGCCCACGACTGAAAACACCTGCGCCAGTTCGGCGCCACTGAAGCGGTCGCGCAGCACGGTTTGCGTCACCACCGACCCCACCGCCGCACCAAACGCCGCCAGCGCCTGGGCCAGCAACAGGCCGTTGAACGAACGCACGCCCAAGGCCAGCGCTGTGGCCGCGCCATAAAGGGCCAACCCGGCCAGCATCACCGGGCGCCGGCCGAAGCGGTCACACAAGCGTCCCCACACCACGACCCCGAACGCGAAGGCCAGAAAGTACACCGACAAGGTCTGCCCCGCCGCCTCGGGCCCTACCGCAAACGCCTGGCCGATATCCGCCAGCGCAGGGCTATACAGGGTTTGTGCGATTTGCGGGAACATCAGCAGCGCCACCGCCAGCACCAGCAAGTTTTTCAACATCATCCAGACGCTCTTCACGAGTAAACAGGCCAGGGAGTCTAAACAGCGGCAGCTGGCGTATTATCCAGACTTCGACACCTTATCAATGAAATCGGACATCCCATGGCATGGCTGGCGGCGCAGACACCTTTCGATCCCGACCGCTTCGACGCGCCCGTGGTGGGCATCGCCGCCCTGCTGGGTGATCACGACTCCGGTGTACATCAGCATCAGCGCGGGCAATTGCTGTTCACCCAACAGGGCTGCACGCGCATTACCCTGGCCAACCAACTGTGCCTGTTGCCGCCCACTCGGGCAGCGTGGATTCCCGGCGGTGTGCCGCACCGGGCAGTGATGCAACAGACCGTGGATTACCGTTCGGTGTATGTCAGCCCGGCATTGGCCGGGCAGTTGCCGGCACAAGTGCGGGTGATTGAGGTGAGTGCGCTGCTGCGGGCGGTGCTGGAGCCCATGGCAATGGCGGCGTTCGACACCGATTGGCAACAGGGCAAATACGCGCATTTGCTGGCGCTGTGCCTGAGTGAAATCCGCGAGGCAGTCGAGCAACCGCTGCTGCTGCCCCTGCCCACGGACAAACGCCTGGCGCCGTTATTGCAGAACCTCGACGCGCTGCCACCGGAGCTGCAAGCCTTGCAACGCCAGGTGGCCGCCAGCGGCAAAACCATCGGCCGGATCTTCCTGCGGGAAACCGGCATGGGCTATCAGCAATGGCGCCAGCAGTGGCGCCTGATGCGCGCCATCGAGCTGCTCGCCACCGGGCGCAGTCTCGGGTACTGCGCCTTTGAGTTGGGCTTTGCCAGTGACAGTGCGCTGATCGCCTTCTTCAAGGCCATGACCGGCGCCACGCCACGGGGTTACTTCAAGTGAATGCCGACTGGCTGTAACCCGGTGGTAGATCGGCTTCATTGATCGTTCCCTCGCTCTGCGTGGGAATGCATCCCGTGACGCTCCGCGTCACCCGTACGCAAGACTTGAGCCTTGCATCGCCCGCTGGACGCAGAGCGTCCGGGGCGGCATTCCCACGCAGAGCGCGGGAACGATCAGTCATCCCGGCGTCTTGTCGGGTTATTTAGGCATCTTGCGAAAACCCACCGCCAGACGGTTCCAGCTGTTGATGGTGGCGATCGCCACGCTCAGGTCGACTTGCTCTTGCGGGCTGAAGTGGGCGGCCAGTTCGGTGAAGTCTGCATCCGGTGCGTGGGTCTGGCTGAGCAGGGTCAGGCTTTCGGCCCAGGCCAGCGCGGCACGTTCACGGGGGGTGAAGAACGGCGTTTCACGCCAGGCCGACACGGTGTACAGGCGGCGCTCGGTCTCGCCCCCCTTGCGGGCGTCGGCGGTGTGCATGTCGAGGCAGAAGGCGCAGCCGTTGATCTGCGACACACGCAGGCGCACCAGTTCCAGCAGCGGCAGTTCGATGGACAGTTTGCCGACGGCAGCCTCCAGGGCCAGCATGGCTTTCATGGCATCCGGGGAGGCGGTGTAGAAGTCGGTACGAGCTTGCATGGTGATACTCCAGAACAGTGGGGATTGGTGTCTAGAGTAGTGACGAGGGGGCATTGGACAAATAGCCAATCCGGGGAAAGATCAGGTAGCCAATGGGGCCAATCCTGACGATCACCCCGGCCCTGCGCCTTCACCGCGAAACGCACTGGGGCTCAGCCCGGTCCAGCGCTTGAACGCCCGCCGAAAACTGCGCACATCGCTGTAGCCAACTTCCTCGGTGATCCGTTCGATGGACAACCCCGGGTTGCTCAACAACCCCATGGTCCTTGCCCTGCGCACCTGTTCCAGCAAGCCCTCGAACGTCAGCCCATGCTCGGTCAGGCGCCGGCGCAAGGTACGCCCGCTCATGTTCAAGTCACTGGCGACCTTTTCCAGCTGGCTGCCCTGCAAATCCCGGGAAATCGCGCGCTCCACCGCCTGGATCAAATCCATTTTCTGATGCAGTTGCGCGCTTTCCAGCTCCAATAGCTCCAGGGCCTGGCGCAAGGCCAGGGCATGGTGATTGGGCAGCCGCACATCCAGCCAGTGGCTGGCCAGGACCATGCGGTTATGCAGGCAGCCAAAACGCACATCCGCACCCAATAGCTGGTGATAGTCAGCGACATAGGTGGGCGCGGCGTGGATAAATTCGACCCGCAGCGGCATGAAGCCCTCGCCCACCAGGGCGCGGCCATACACCATCAGGCTGGCGAAGAACTCCTCGGCGGCAAACACCTGCACCTCGGCGTAGGGCAGCAGGCATTCGATATCGACGAAAACTTCCTGGGGACCTTCATGGGTGCGCGAGGTGGCGATACCGCCGGAGGTGTGCTGGTGGCGTTCACCTATGGCAAACGCATCGCGCAACGTCTTGCACAGTGAAATCACATGGCCGAGCAGGCCCAGGGTGCCGAGTACGTTCTGATGGCCTACCCACAGGCCCAGCCCCTGGTCGGGCAACACCTTGAGTGCACGCTGGATCATTGCTACCGCCTGGCGATAGGAAATGCGCTGGGCCGGGTCGTCCAGGTCGGCCAGGGTAAATCCCAGGCCACGGCACAGGTGCTCGGCACTCGCGCCCTTGTGCGCGACCACTTGTCCGAGGGTTTGCAGCAGAAATGGCGAGACCAGGGCCAGGTCATAGTGCGGATCAACGGCTTTCCTTTGCATGGATCTTCGATTCCCGACTGAGTGCTTCAGTTCTTGTTTTGGAAACATCCTGACAATCATAGGCTCTTGCAAGAACTGCTGCACTCTGGATGAAAGCTGTCCGCCAAAGTCCCCCTATGTGGCCGCCAATACCCTGCCCCGCTGGCCGTTCAGGGCTTATTTCTATAGGCAGCGTCGTCCTGATAATAATAATGAGCCCAGACATGAACACGACCCGTGCGTTTTACCCCGTGCAACTCGCCCTGTTGACCCTCATCAGCCTGCCGGCCCTGGCCACCGAAGGCGGCGTCGACAACATCGGCCCCGGCACCGATGGCTTCTACATCCTGCCGCTGGACGTCAACAACCTGCCCGACCACATGTTCGCCTTCAACATCTATTACAACCATTACGAAGCCAGGAAGCTCGATATCAGCTCGTTGGGTGGCAAGGTGCCGGACGTGAAGATCAAGTCCGACGCGATCATCCCGCGCCTGGACTACCTCAGCCCGTTGCGGGTATTCGGCGGGCGCCTGGGCGGCTACATCGCCCAGCCGTACCTGAAGCAACAGGTGTCGCTGTTCGGCATGTCCGACACCCGGGAAAGCATGGGCGACACCACCGTGGCGCCGATCATCCTCTGGGACCTGGGCAAGAACCTGACAGTGGGCACCGCCCTGGAAATCACCCTGCCCACCGGCGAATACGACGCCACGCGCCTGGCCAATACCAGCAACAATTTCTACACCTACAAACCGTTGGTGTCGGCGACCTGGATGCCCAACGAGCGCACTGAGCTGTCGATCAAGACCACCTACAGCTTCAACAAGGAAAACCCCGACACCCATTACCGGTCGGGGCAGATTTTTCACTTCGACTACTCGGCCAGCTACAAGGTGACGGATAACCTCAGCCTTGGGCTCAACGGCTACTACCTCAAGCAGACCACCGACGATAAGCAATACGGGCATACCGTGGTGAACATCTATGGCGAAGATGTGGATGACGGGGTCAAGGGCCAGGTGTTTGCGATCGGTCCGGCGGTGTATTTCACCTTCCTCAAGTATGCGAGTGCCGAGGTGCGCTGGGCCAAGGAGTTTGATGTGCAGAACCGGCCGGAAGGCGACATGTTGTGGGCGAAGCTGACGATTCCGTTTGCCTTGTAAACCCGACAAAAACTGTAGGAGCGAGCTTGCTCGCGAAAAACGTCAACGATAACGCGGGCTGTCTGGATGAACGCGTCGTCCTCGGGTTTTTCGCGAGCAAGCTCGCTCCTACAGTGGGACGGCGTTGTCAGGTGTAGACCGGCCAGGTATCGACGATTTTCCCGCCCCGCACTGCCAGCAAATCGCCGAACTGCAGCAGCACAAACTCACTCTGGGTCGGGCGCAGAAACACCTGGTCTTCCACGTTCAGCCCCACCTTGGGCGAACCATTGACCATCTCCTGATTGGAGCTGCGCCCGTACAGGTCATTGCTCTGCAACCCCCTGGGCGACTCAAACTCCGCCATCCAGTTGCCCCCATAAATAAAGAACGTGGCGCGCTGATTCGCATCCCACCACGAGAACAACCGCGACTTGCCGTCCAGCGCCGGAATGTCCACCGGCCCGGTGCTTTTCAACACAGGCGTGGCGATATAGGCCGCCGGCACATGCTCGCTCAGCGACGGCAAGTCATAGTGCGTCGGCTTGAGCAACGCCGTGCCCACCGACACCTCGCTGCTGAGCTTCTCCTGCTCGTGAATGCGATAGCTCGGGCTGCCTGCCGTATTCAACGTCAGGCCCTCGCGCCACAGCGGCGCAAAGTGCTGGCGAGTGTAATCCACATAGCCGTTGTAGCGCTGCATGACTTTGTCGAACAGGTCCTGGGGCGAGCCGAGAATCCCCGGCACGCCCATGCCCACGAACGGGTCGTAGCCCATGAACCCACTGAATTCCAGCTGCTGCGGATGAGCGCTGATCAGCGTGAGCATTTGCCCCAGCACCGCGTTGTCACTGATGCCGCCGCGATGCAGGCCTACATCCAGTTCAATATTCACCCGCAGTTTGGTGCCCAGCCCCTGGGCCAGCGCCAGGTATTGTTGCAGGCGCTCGGGCGTGTCCAGCAGCCATTGCAACTGGCGGGACGGATCGAACGGGCCCTTGTGGGTCTGGTAAAACAGCTCGGCGGAACGCACCGGCAACGGCTTGCCCAGCAGGATGTCGGCGTCGGGAAACACCTGGGCGTCGTGATTCAGAAATGGCTGATGAAACGACATCAAGCGCTGGGTGCCGGCTCGCTTGGCGATGTACGCCAGCAGCCCCGGCGACGGCAGGGATTTCTCCACCAGCCGCAGATGTTTGCCGCCGCGCTGCACTGACTGCATCACCACGTCGATGTTGTGGTCCAGGCGATCGAGGTCGATCAGCATCACCGGGCGCATCGGCCCATGGGCCTTGAGTTCCTGGTTGAGGCTGCGGAAATACTCGGTGTAAGGGCTGCCCCGGTCGCCCGGCCTCAGCAAGATGGCACCACCCACCAGCAACACGCCGGTGCCGAGCATGAAATGTCTGCGGTTCATCAGGCCACTCCCAGAATAGACGACAGGTGCGCATTGAGGAATTTGCCGCTGGGGTCCAGCTCGCGGCGCACTCGGGTAAATTCCTCCCAGCGCGGATACAGCGGCTGCAAAGTGCGCGCATTGAGGGTGTGCAACTTGCCCCAGTGCGGGCGACCGGCGTATTTCCAGAAGATCGGTTCTACGGCGGCGAAGAAGTTGTGGTGGTCCATGGTGTAGTGCTGGTGCACAGAGATCGAACAGCTGTCGCGGCCCTCGAACATGCTCAGCGGAATGTCGTCGGCCTTGACGTAGCGGTACTCGATGGGAAACCAGGTGCGCAGGTCCTTGTCGTTGATCAGCTTGAGGATTTCCCGCAGGCACGCCGGCCCGTGCTCGGCGGGCACCGAATATTCCATCTCGTTGAAACGCACGTTGCGCACGTTGGCGTACACCTGGAACGACTCGGCCACGCGGTCATCGAAGCTGGCAAAAAAGCGCAGGCTGTTGAGCAAGGTACGCCGGGCCTCGGGGAAATCGCTGCCGTATTTGTCGAGTTTCTCGATGATCGACACAAACTCGTTGCCGCCTGCCTCGGCCGGGTCGATGGGCGGGGTTTCGGGGTCGGTGGTTTCGTTCAGGGCGATGGACAGGGCGTAGTCGGAATGGGTCACCACGAGCATTTCCCAGTGCTGGTTTTCCCGGGTGTTCTTTGCCACGTCCTCCAGCAGTTCTTCAGTCTTGGCGATCCACTGGCGCTCCCGCAGGCGGTACGGTGCGCGGTTTTGCAGGCGGACCTGGGTGGCCACGCCGAGGGCGCCGAGGGACACCCGGGCGGCACTGAACACCTCGGGGTGACGCTTGGCGTCGCACTCCAGCACCTCACCCTGGGCGGTCACCAGTTGCAGGCCGGTGACGCAACCGGAATATGAGGTGAAGCCCACACCGGTGCCGTGGGTGGAAGTGGAGATCGCCCCGGCCAGGGTCTGGTAGTCGATATCCGCCATGTTCGGCAGTGCCTGCCCGACGTCTTTCAAGGCCTGGCCCATGCGCGACATCGGCGTGCCGGCGGCGAAGGTGGCCTGCACGGTTTGCGGGTCGTGATCCAGCAGGCCATTGAAGTAACTCAGGGACAGCAGCGTGCCGTCGGTGGGCACCAGGGCACTGAACGAATGGCCCGAGCCCACCGGCCGCACCTTGCCCGGTGCCTGGCCGATGACCTGCACCAGTTCATCAAGGTTCTTCGGCGCCAGCCGCGCCAGGGGCAGACAGGTTTGCGCCCCCGACCAATTGCGCCAGGGAATCAGCCGCGGTGCCCGGGCCAGCTGGGCCAGCACCGGGTTACTGGTCAATGCCATGAACGCGCCGGCTACCGCGCCGCGCTGCAATAATTCTCGCCGTGAAAGCCCCATCGCCTACCCCGTTATTCTTATTGGATGTGTTGACCCGACATAAAGCTGATCAGCCCCAGGAATTGCGCTTCGGAGCACTGCACGCACAGGCCCATCGGGGGCATGCCGTTGTAGCCGTTGATGGTGTGGTCCAGCAGGGTGTCCGGGCCCTGGGCGATGCGCGGGCTCCAGGCCGGGCCGTCACCGGTCAGCGGCGCACCGGAGGCCGGGTTGGCGTGGCACAGCTTGCAACTGGTGTCGTAGACCTGGGCCAGGGCTGCGTCGCTCGGCATGGCATTGGCCGCCGTGGCACGTTCGGGGGGATGTTTCGGTTTGTCGCCACAGGCTGTCAGCAGGCAGGTCACGGCCAGCAGCAGACTGATGCGACGGGGGTTGATTGCCCGCATAGCCACCTTCTCTCTTATTGTGTGAAAGCGTGATCCACACTAAGGCAGCCAGGGCGCGGCGTTGAGGGTATTGGGGGACAGAAAGGGGGGCTTGGGCGGACAGGCTTCAGCGGCTGATCGTTCCCACGCTCTGCGTGGGAACGCCGCCTTGGACGCTCTGCGTCCGCGTTGTGACGCAGAGCGTCACGGGATGCATTCCCACGCAGAGCGTGGGAACAATCAGTCAGGCAGATTTAGAACGCGATACCGACCTTGAACCCATACTCGTCACGCTTGAGCTTGGTGTTGTCGGCCACGTACGAATCGTCATCGAGCTTGTACTCGGTGCGGGTGTAGTACAGGCCCGCCATCACTGGCAGATCGCCTTTCTGGTTCATCAGCAGGCTGACTTCGGCGTACGGGTTGGTGCGGTCCTTGAGGTCCACGGTGTCGCTGCCGATGCCGTCGACCTTGAGCTTGGCGCGGCCGTCGATGGTATGGCGGGCGCCCAGTTCAACACGCATGGTCATGTCGTCGAACTGGTGGTTGTAGCCCAGGGCCGCCTTGGCGAACGGCGATTTGTTGGTGAGTTTCATGTCGTAGTCGCCCGAGTCCGGCTCGTAGCGGGTCCAGCTGTAGCCGCCACCCACCAGCACGTCGACGAAGTTGCGCGCATCCAGCGCGGCACGCCAGCCGAGGTCGAGGTCGGCCTGGCCTTCCTTGAGCTTGTTGTCGCTCTTCTCGCCGTACTTGGCTTCGATACCGGCCTGGTAGATAAAGCCGGATTCAGCCGTCAGCTTGTTGCCGAAGTTATAGAACAGGCCGGCTTCAGGCATGTGGTCCTTGTCGCTTTGGCTACCGCCTTCGAGTTTGAAGTCGTTGTAGCTGCCGAGGATCCCGAAGGTGGAAATCGGGTCGGTCGGCGCTGCTGCGAACACCACACCAGGTGCCGCGATCAAGGCCAGGACCGAGGAATTCTTGAGGATCTTTCCGAATAGTTTGGACATCGTTTTACGTCTCCATTGCAGGTGGCAAATTATTCAGGAAACGCTTCGAACCCTCGTTTTGGCGAAAGGTTCGAATTAATTTGCACCTTTTTCGAGGTAAAACGGTTCAGCGAAGGCTCTATATCAAGCGTCTTGGACGTGAGCCAGCAAACGACCGAGAATTGACCGCAACTGCGGATGCGCCGGCAGGCGAATGCCAAAGCTGGCCTGCAACAGGTTCAGCAACTCTTCGACGTCCTCGATTGCACGCTTTTCGCTGGCCCGGTCCAGGTAGTGAATCGCGTACTGCCCGTTGTTCAACGTGCGGCGAAATCCCGGGCCAATCAGTGCGACTTTCAGCTGGCCGAGGAACGGCGAATCCGGGTGGGTGGAGACGTACCAGTTACCGATCTCGTAGTCGAAGTGTGACTGCACCTGCAGGTCGAACACATATAAGCCGCGCCACTCACCGGCGACCTGCGCCCACAAGGTGTAGCTGCCCTCGTCCAGGCTCAGGCGATAGGGTTCATGGGCGGTGGCCTGGGTGGCATCGGTGTCCAGTTGCAACGGACTGGTGGGCACCATGCCACCAAAGCCGACATCACTGATGTAACGCACGCCGTCCAGGGTCACCAGGCTCAGCCGATGGGTGCGCGCCGTAAGTGCATCGGGTGGCCCCCCCATCACCACACGGCCGGTAATGCCCCGCGCCTCGAAGCCCAACTCCTGCAACAAGGCCAGGAACAGCTGGTTCAGCTCGTAGCAATAACCACCACGGCCGTCGAACAGGACTTTTTGTTCGACGCTCGGCAAATCGATCGGCACCGGTGCGTGCAGCAGGGTCGACAGGCTTTCAAACGCGAAGGTGCTGACATGGCGCAACTGCAGATCCTGCAGGGTTTGCAGGGTGGGCGGAGGCGGCGTGTCGTAGCCCAGACGTTGCAGGTAGAGGCGGCTGTGGGTCAGCTCTGGCATGACGCAATCCTGGAGTCGGTGGCGAAAGCACCACTAATACCCTGACGGCGGTTATTTGCCAATTGTGGGTTGAATCAAATGCAAGTCCTCAGATGCACAAACTTTCTGAACCTTTCTGAACTGATTTATATCCATTCACTACAAGACAGGGAGGCATCATGAGTACCGCAATGATCTACACCATCCACTACTTGCTACACGGCGAACCAAAAACCTTTGTGGTGCGTGCCGAGGTCATGAACAACGCCGAAGCGTGGCATTGGGCGGCCGTTGACGCCGACATTGCCCACGTGGGGCGGATAGGCCGGCCGGGCCACGAGCGGGTGAAAAAGACCACTCGTCCCTGGGCGGAGAAGTTCGGCATCACCGAGGTGACATGGACAGCCCCGAAACGGCTTGGTTGAGGAATAAAAAGCCCCGCACGACGGCGGGGCTTGTTTCACTTTTTCAGATCACCGAGGGGATCATAGGCCGGCTTCTTGCCGGTTTTTTCTGGCTTGTCCAACGGGGCAATGGCGGGACCTACCGGGTCGACCTGTGGGTCTGCGACGTCCGGGGAATCGGGGTCGAAACCCAATTCGTCCTTGCCGCTGGAATGCTCGGATGAATGCGGGCCGCTTGTACGATTAGTCATAACTACCTCCTTGGCGCGCCGGGTCTACAGCGGGCGGGCCTTGTCGTGCAGGTTTTCCAGGTCTTCCTCGACCTGCTCTTCTTCGTCTTGCCGTTCGGCCGGGTCGTTGGGGCGCAGGGCGTCGTTGTCACGCTCCTCTTCGCCGGGCGTGCGGTCGGGGTTGGGTGTGCCGGGCGACTGTTGCTGGTACCGGGTCATGGTTCACCTCACTTGGGGGTCGGTTGCCTACAGGGGTTAGAGAAATTGCGCTGATCCATCGTTCAACCTGATTACCGTCACTCCGACGGGTGAAGCATGAGAAGATGCTGGCCGGCGTTATAACCCTACTTGTGCCATGGAGACTGACCCTGGATGTTTGAGCTCAAACCGTGCGACCCGATTGTTTTTCGCCAGCAGACGCGACGCAGTACGTTGATAGTCGCGGGGTTGTTTGTGGTGTTGGCGATGGTGCTTTCCAGCCTGGCGGTGATGCTGTTTGGTGAGCCTGGGGGGGATAATTTTCGCTTTAATGTGGGCGGGGTGTTTGCCGGGGTGTTGATTACCGTAGGGCTGGTGCGGGGGCCGTTCTGGAACCAGGCCTGGTTCGCGCCGGCGGTGTATGGGTGGCAGCTCAAGCGCAGCCTGATGAGTGTGACTAATGTGATGCACAAGGTGACTGACGGGGTGAAGGCGAATGATCCGGTGGCGATCAAGTTGCTGCGGTTTTATCACCTTGGGTTGATGCAGATGCACGAACTGGACGCCAATTCGAGTTCTCAGGCGCAGTTGGTGCGCGAGGTTGATGAGCACCTGGAGAGGATTCGGGGGTTGGGGATTGAGCCTGACCAGACGCGGCTGGATCCGGATTGGGTTGAGGCTGTGAAGGCTCGCTGATTGGGGGGCATATCCGTTATTTGGGTGATGGCTGATATGGGTTCCGCTCTTACAGCGGCTCACTTTTGAAAAGCGCAAAAGTAAGCAAAACGCTCTTGCCCCACCA